>JAGOBT010000387.1 GCA_017999135.1 Burkholderiaceae bacterium | reverse complement strand
CACCGCCTGCGCCATGCCTGGCTGGCCGCCCTGGTGTGCGCCGCCACCGGCCTGCTGCCGGCCTGGGCCGCCAAGCCGGCGCGCAAGGCCCAGGCCCAGGCTGCGGCACCGGTGCCCATGCGCCTGCCCGCCAGCGTGGTGCCGCAGGCCTACCAGCTGCACCTGCAGGTCGACCCCGATCAGCCACGCCACCAGGGCGAGGTGGAGATCCGCCTGCAGCTGCAGCAGCCGGTGCCCGCGCGTGGCGCCATCCGGCTGCATGCCCGCGGCCTGCAGCTGCGCGAGGTGTGGCTGGAGACCGGCGCCCGCCGCTGGCGCGGCAAGCCCGCCCAGGTGGACGCCGAGCGGGTCGACCTGCACTTCGGCCAGCCGCTGCCGGCCGGCCCGGCGCTGCTGAACATCAGCTTCAGCGGCACGCTGGCCGACCGCGACGTCTTCGGCCTGTTCCGCCAGCAGGAGGCCGGCCAGTGGGCCGCCTTCACCCAGTTCCAGGCCGATGGCGCGCGCCGGGCCTTCCCGCTGTTCGACGAACCCGGCTGGAAGGTGCCGTGGACGCTGTCGCTGACCGTGCCGCACCACCTGGTGGCGGTGGCCAACATGCCGATCGCAGCGGAAGAACCAGCCGGCCCCGGCCGCAAGCGGGTGACGTTCCAGCCCACGCCGCCGATGCCCAGCTACCTGCTGGCCTTCGGCGTGGGCCGCTTCGACGTGCGCGAGGCCGGCACCGTGGGCCGCGATGGCAGCCTGCCGATGCGCTTCATCGTGCCGGCTGGCCGCGCGGCCGATGCCGACTTTGCCGCCGGTGTCACCGGCCGGGTGCTGGCGGCGCTGGAGGCCTGGTTCGACATGCCCCACCCCTATGCCAAGCTCGACAGCCTGGCCCTGCCGCTGACCACCGATTTCGGCGCCATGGAACACGCCGGCCTGGTGACCTATGCGTCGACCCTGCTGCTGGCCAGCCCGGCCGAGCGCACGCCGCAGTTCGAGCGCGACTACGTGGCCGTTGCCGCGCACGAGCTGGCCCACCAGTGGTTCGGCAACCTGGTCACGCTGGCCTGGTGGGACGACCTGTGGCTCAACGAGAGCTTCGCCTCGTGGCTGGGCGACAAGATCACCGACCAGGTGCAGCCCGCCTGGGGCTGGCACACCAGCGTGCAGCGGGCCCGCGCATCGGCCATGCGCGCCGACCGGCTGGCCACCGCCCGGCGCATCGAGCAGCCGGTGTTGCAGGACGAGGACATGGGCAGCCTGTGGGATGCCATCACCTACCAGAAGGGCCAGACGGTGCTGGCCATGTTCGAGGCCTGGCTCGGGCCTGATGCCTTCCAGGCCGGCGTGCGCCGCTACATGCAGCGCCATGCCTGGGGCGTGGCCACCAGCGCCGATTTCTTTCGCGCGCTGGGCGACGCCGACCCCGCCCTGCCCGACGCGGTGCGCAGCTTCACCCGCCAGGGTGGCATCCCGCGGCTGGCGGCCACGCTGCAATGCGACGGCGGGCCGCCGCGGCTGCAGCTGGCGCAATCACGGCTGCTGCCGGTGGGCTCGTCAGCGCTGCCGGCCCAGCGCTGGCAGTTGCCGCTGCAGGTGCGCACGCCGGCCGGCACCAGCCGGCTGCTGATGACCGACGCCGAGACCACGCTGGCCCTGCCCGATGCCGACTGCCCCGCCTGGGTGCAGGCCAATGCCGGCGGCAGCGGCTACTGGCGCACGGTCTACGCCGGTGACGGCCTGGCCCGCCTGGCCGCCGCGCCGGGCCTGCCGATTGGCGAGTGGCTGGCCCTGCTGGACGATGCCATCGGCCTGCATGCCAGCGGCGACATCGGCAGCGCGCAGGCACTGGCCCTGGTGCAGGCCGCCGCGGCCCACCCGTCAGGCGAGGTGGTGCAAGCGGCGATGGCCCTGCTGCAGCACCTGAAGCCGCTGGTGGCTGCCGACCAGCAGGCCGCCTATGCCGCCCGGTGGCAGGCTGCCTTCGGCGAACGGGCGCGCCGCCTGGGCTGGCAGCCGCAGCCTGGCGACAGCGACGACGACCGCCTGCTGCGCACCGCCCTGCTGCCGGCGGTGGCGGTGCTGGGTGACGATGCCGGCCTGCGCCAGCAGGCGCTGCAGCTGGCGCAGGCCTGGCTGGCCGACCGCACCAGCCTGCGGGCCGAGCTGCGCCTGCCGGTGCTGACCGCCGCCACCCGGGCCGACGGACCCGACAGCGGCCCGGTGCTGTTCCACCAGCTGCTGGCGGCGCTGCAGGCCAGCACGGTGCGCACCGAGCGCGGCGACCTGCTGGCCGCGCTGGGCCAGTTCCGTCTGCCGGGGCTGCCGCAGCAGGCGCGGGCGGTGCTGCTGCAACCGCAGATCGACCTGCGCGACAGCCTGTGGCCGCTGCTGCAGGGCCAGGTGGCCGATGCCGACACCCGCGCCGAGGTGCTGGCCTTCGTGCTGCGTGAACAGGCCGGCCTGGCCGCCCGGCTGGGCCGCGAGGAACTGCCGCGCCTGCCCAGCCTGTTCCGCAGTGCCTGCAGCACCGACGAGGCGCTGCGCATCGACGCGGGGCTGGCCGCGCCGATGGCACGCGTGGCCGGCGGCCGCGCCGCGCTGGCCGGCACGCTGGAGGCGGTGCGCCTGTGCAGCGCCTGGCGTGCCCGCCAGGGCCCGGCGTGCCTGGACTGACCCCCCGCGCGCCCCCCCAAGGCGCCGCGCGCCGTCAGCTGAACAGCCGCCGCGCCGCTGGCGAGCCGGCTGCCAGATCCCGCGCGGCCAGCGCCTGGTACAGCGCCTTCAGGTCGTCGCCGATGGTGGCAAAGGCCTGCAGCGTGATCGGCCGGCCGGCGTCGTCGGTCATCGTCGCGTCCATGTCGGCGGCCAGCAGGCGGGCGGCCTGGTGCCAGGCCGGAAAGGGCTCGGCCGCCTCGGGCGTCTGCGGCACGTCCAGCGACAGCTGCAGCACCCGCAGCGCGGCCGCGGCCGGGTCGTCGGCCAGGGCGGCCTGCGGGTCGAAGCCCAGCACCAGCACCGGCGGCGCGCCGTCCTCGGCGCCGGGCAGCACCAGCCGGCCTGGCAGCACGCCGGGCACGAAGCCCTGGCGCTGCGCACTCTGCTGGATGTAGCCCACGCTCCAGGCGGCGGCGTTGGCGCGCAGGTTCAGGCTCAGCTGGGCATCGTGGCCGCCGGCAAACGCGTCCAGCTCGCGGGCGCGGGCCACCACGTCCAGCATGTCCGGCAGCTCGGCCATGGCGCCCACGCCATCGGCGAAGGCCTGCAGCTTCTGCACGAATTCGCTGTACTCGATCTCGTTGAGCGCGCCGCTGCGGTTGGCCATCTGCACGCCGGCCTGGAATTCACCATAGCGCTGGCCGGCCACCGGCAGCTCCCACTCGCCGGTGGCGGCGTTCAGGCCCTCGATCAGGAAGGGCTTGGTGCCGGCGCGGCGGCTGGGCGGCAGGTGCACCAGGGCCAGGTCGCCGGTGACGGGCGCTTCGAGCGCCAGCGTGGCGATGGCATCGATCAGCGGGTCGAGCCGGGCCGTCTTGCGCGGCGGCGCGGGGCGCAGTTCGGTCAGCGGGGCGGCGGCCTCGGCGCTGGCATCGGCCGACGGGGCGCTCTGGCCGGCCTCGGCGCCGGCAGCAGCCGGGGCGCCGGCCAGGCCGCCGGGCTCGACCCGTGCGTCGCGTGCCAGGTCGGCCTGGCGCGGGCTGGCGCGGCGCGCGGCCCACCAGCCCTGGGCCACCACGGCCACCAGCACCACGGCACCCACGCCCAGCAGGCCTTCCATCAACGACACATCGGGCAGCAGCGCCATCACGCGGCCTCCGCCAGGCTGAGCGCCGCGTCCATGTCGACCGCCACGATGCGCGACACGCCCTGCTCCTGCATGGTCACCCCGATCAACTGCTCGGCCATTTCCATCGCGATCTTGTTGTGGCTGATGAACAGGAACTGCGTGCCCTTGTGGCTCATCTCGGCCACCAGGCGGGCATAGCGTTCGGTGTTGGCATCGTCCAGCGGCGCGTCCACTTCATCCAGCTGGCAGAACGGCGCCGGGTTCAGCAGGAAGATGGCGAACACCAGCGCGATGGCGGTCAGCGCCTTCTCGCCGCCCGACAGCAGGTGGATGGTGCTGTTCTTCTTGCCCGGCGG
>JAGOBT010000386.1 GCA_017999135.1 Burkholderiaceae bacterium | reverse complement strand
TCTCCTTCGGGTGGGGGTCAGGTCCTGAACTGCATGGCGTGCAGGCGGGCATACAGCCCGCCGGCGGCCAGCAGGGCGGCGTGGGTGCCTTGCTCGGCCACACGGCCGGCGTCCAGCACCACGATGCGGTCGGCATGCTCGATGGTGGACAGGCGGTGGGCGATGATCAGCGTGGTGCGGCCGTGCATCAGCGCGTCCAGCGCGGTCTGCACGGCGCGTTCGCTTTCACTGTCCAGCGCCGAGGTGGCTTCGTCCAGGATCAGGATCGGCGCGTCCTTGTACAGCGCACGGGCGATGGCCAGGCGCTGGCGCTGGCCGCCCGACAGCTGGCTGCCGTTGTGGCCGATGACGGTGTCCTGCCCCTGCGGCAGGCCGTCGACGAAATCCTGCAGGTTGGCGCCGGCCAGCGCAGCGCGCACCCGGGCGGGGTCGACATCGGCACCCAGGGCCACGTTGGCGGCGATGCTGTCGTTGAACATCACCACGTCCTGGCTGACCAGGGCGAACTGCCGGCGCAGGGTGTCGATCTGCCAGTCGGCCAGGGCCACACCGTCCAGCGTGATTTGCCCGCTGGTGGGTGCCACGAAACGCGGCAGCAGGTTGATCAGCGACGACTTGCCGGCACCCGACGGGCCCACCAGGGCCACCGTCTCGCCGGCTGCCACCGTCAGCGTCAGGCCGTCGAGCGCGGGGGCCTGGTCTTGCGCGTAGCGCAGCACCACGTCGGTCAGCTGCAGGCGGCCCTGGGCGCGGGTGGGCAGGGCGCCGGCCTGGGCGCTGGCGTGGCTGCCGCCCACCTCGGCCGGGCTGGTGTCGAGCAGTTCCATGCCGCGCTCGATGGCCGCCAGGCCGCGGGTGATGGGCGCCATCACGTCCGACAGGTGCTTGACCGGTGCCACCAGCATCAGCATGGCGGTGATGAAGGCGACGAAGCCGCCCACGGTGCTGCCGGTGGCGCTGCTTTGCCACAGCGCCACCACGATGACGGCCGACAGCGCCACGGCGGTGAACAGCTGCGTCAGCGGTGTCATCACGCCGGCTGATGCCGCGGCCTTCAGCAGCACGCGGCGCAGCGTCAGCGCGTGGTGCTCGAAGCGCCGGGCCTGCGCCGGCGCGGCGCCGTGCAACCGCACGATGCGCCAGGCCAGCACGTTTTCTTCCACCACGTAGGCCAGGCCGTCGGTGGCGTCCTGCCCTTCGCGTGCCAGGCGGCGCAGCCGGCGGCTGACGGTGCGCATCAGCAGTGCCACCGCCGGGAACAGCACGCCGACGAACAGCGTGAGCTTCCAGTTCAGCCAGAACAGGTAGCCCAGCAGCGCCAGCAGGGTGAGCGAATCCTTCAGCAGGATCAGCACCGACTGCACCAATTGCAGCGCACCGCTCTGCACTTCATAGACCAGGGTGTTGGTCAGGCTGCTGGCCGAATGGCGGGCGAACATCGCCGGCTGGGCGGTGAGGATGCGCTGGAACAGCGCCTCGCGCAGGTCCTGCACGCCGCGGTGGGCGGCCCAGGACAGGGCGTACTGCGCCACGAAGCCGGCCGCGCCGCGCACCGCGAACACCCCGATGATGGCCACCGGCACCAGCCACAGCGGCAGCGCGCCGGCGGTGAAGCCCTGGTCGAGCAGCGGCTTGAGCATGGCCGGGATCAGCGGCTCGGTCAGCGCGCCCAGCAGCGACGCCAGGAAGGCCACGCCCACCGCCAGCCGGCTGTGGCGGAAGTAGGGGGTGATGCGGGCAAAGCGCTGCAGCAGGCTGGGCATGGGGGCAGGTGGGCCTGCGGTGCGGTCAGGGGCGGGGGACGAAGCGGCACCGAATTATCTGGTGCAGGCACCGTGCAGTCTGGCGCTTGCCCGCAACACTGTATGAACGTACAGTTATCCTGTGAACCTGTCGCTGCCCCTATTCGATTTCGACGATGACCTGCACGACGACGCACCGGCGGCGTCGAGGGCAGCCACGCCGGCGTCTGGCGTGGTGCCAGAGACACCTGCTCTCGCGTGGGCCCGGCCTGGCGGATTGCCGGATCCCACGCCGCCAGCCGGGCTGGTTGCCGTGGACGACGCCAGCCACGAGCCGCCCGGCCTCGACCTGGCCCTGCACCCCGCGGTGTGGCGGGCCAGCCAACTGGGCGGCGGCGCACAGGCCACCAGCCCCAGCGGCTTTGCCGCGCTGGACGCTGAGCTGCCCGGCGGCGGCTGGCCGCACGGCGTGCTGACCGAACTGCTGCTGCCGCAGCCTGGCATCGGTGAATTGCGCCTGTTGGCGCATGCGCTGGCCGCGCTGTCGCCGCCGCCGGCCGCACCGGCGCAGCGGCCGGGCCGGTCGGGGCGCCAGCCCGCGCCGGTCGACACGGCCCGCTGCGTGATGCTGTTCGACCCGCCGGCCTCGCTCAGCGCCTGGGCGCTGGCGCAGTGCGGTCTGGACAGCCGGCACTGGCTGGTGGTGCGGTCACGCCCCGGCGGCCAGGGCCGGCAAGGCAGTGGCGCGCCGGCCGCTGCACCGCTGGCCTGGCAGCCTGACACCGCCCCCGGCGTGCCGCGTGGTGCCAGCCGGCTGGCGCCGCTGCTGCCCGGCGCCGATGTGCTGTGGGCGCTGGAGCAGGCGCTCAAGAGCGGCCAGGTGGGTGCGGTGCTGGCCTGGCTGCCGGTCAACCTGCGGGCCGATGCACTGCGCCGGTTGCAACTGGCGGCGCAGGCGCAGGCCGGGCCGGTGTTCCTGTTCCGCGATGCACTGGCCCGTGGCCGGCCCAGCCCGGCGCCACTGCGCCTGCTGCTGCAGCCGGCGGGGGCCGACAACCTGTCGGTGCGCCTGCTCAAGCGCCGTGGCCCGCAGGCCACCGAGCCGCTGCGCCTGGCGCTGCCGCCGGTGCTGCCCACGCATCTGCAAGCCCGGCTGCAGGCGCAGGCTGCGGCGCAGCAGGTCAGCCTGGGCCTGGCCGGCATCGCCGTTGCCACCCCGCGCTAGCGTGCCGGCCCGGCCCGTCGTTCACCATGCTGTGGGTGGCCCTGCACCTGCCGGCGCTGTCGCTGGAATCCTGGCGGGCCGGCGCACCGGCCGATGCGCGGCCGGCCGTGCTGATCGCCGAGCACCGGGTGCAGCATGCCGATGCCACAGCCCTGGCACGTGGCGTGCGCGTGGGCATGCAGCGCGCCACCGCGCTGGCGCTGGCGCCTGATCTGCAACTGGGCCAGGCCGACGCCCGGCGTGATGCGCGGGCGCTGCGGGCCGTGGCCGATGTGGCGCTGGGCTTCAGCCCGTCGGTGGCCTGGCGCCCTGCGGCCACCGCCGATGCCCCATCCGCATTGGTGGGCGTTAGGCTGGAGGTGCAGACCTGCCTGCGCTACTGGGGTGGCCTGCCCCGGCTGCTGGCGCGGCTGCAGGAGGCGCTGGCGCCGCTGGGCCACCAGGTGCGCATCGCCTGCGCGCCCACTGCGTTGGGCGCGGCCCTGCTGGCCGGCTGGCGTGACGGCCTGGCCGACGGCCCGCACACGCAGGACCGCGAGGCCCTGCAGCACCTGCTGGACCGCCTGCCGCTGCACCTGCTGGTGGCCGACGCCGCGCAGTTGCAGGCGCTGGCCGGCATGGGCCTGCACCGCCTGGCCGACGTCCGCCGATTGCCGCGTGACGGCCTGGCCCGCCGCTTCGGCGCCGGGCTGCTCAGCCGCATCGACCAGGCCCGCGGCCATGCGCCCGAGGCCCACGCCTGGCTGACCCTGCCACCGCGCTTTGCCAGCAAGCTGGAGTTGATGCACCGCGCCGACACCAGCGCCCAGGTGCTGGCCGGCGCCCAGGTGCTGCTGGCGCGGCTGGTGGCCTGGGCCCAGGCCAGCCAGGGCTGCGTGGCGCGCTGTCAGCTGGTGATGCACCACGGGCCGCGGCATCGCAGTGACAGCACCACGCCCACCCACACCCCGCTGGACATCGCCCCGGCCCGGCCGTCGGCCGATGCCGCCCATCTGCACAGCCTGCTGGCCGAGCGCCTGGGCCGCCTGCCGCTGCCCGCGCCGGTGCTCGACTTGAGCCTGCACTGCCATGAGCGGGTGGATGCCGCGCCACCCAATGCCGAACTGTTCGGCGCCCAGTTCGCCAGCCCCGACAGCCAGCGTGACGGCCTGGCCCGGCTGGTCGAGCG
>JAGOBT010000385.1 GCA_017999135.1 Burkholderiaceae bacterium | reverse complement strand
CCGCCAGATCCGCGGCTTCGACATGGACGATGCGGTGCTGACCGGCGTGGAGACGCGCACCTCGTCGCCGCTGCGCATCACCCGTGGCCGTGACCACCAGAGCCTAAACACCCGCGGCCTGTACCCGGCCGGCGAGGGTGCGGGTTATGCCGGCGGCATCATGTCGGCCGGGGTGGACGGCATCGAGGTGGCTGAATCGCTGGCGCGGGCGCTGCTGCAGCCCACGCCAGCCTGAGCGCACGAGAAAACGCCGGGCTGCCCCGGGTTTTCTCGTCCCCCACGGGGGGTGGGGAGCCTGACTACTTCGAGATCCGGCGCAGCCGCAGCGCGGGCTCGTTTGCCGAGGTCACCGTCAGCACCTGGCCGTCGGCCGACAGGCGGGCGGTCAGCAGCACCTGGCCCAGCTGCTCGCTGTCGGGTTTGGTGGTGTCGTGCAGCCCGGCACACAGGTTGGTGTCGGTGGCGATCGACACCAGGCGCAGTGCACCACTGGTCGCGTCCCAGGCGACGCTGCCGCGCTCCAGGCCTGCCGGGCCGCAGCTGTTCGGCCCGCTGTCGCCGGCCGGGTCGGCCATCACGTAGTCGCCATTGGCGAAGAAGAAGAACGTGCTGTCGTGGGTGCGCTTCAGTGCATCGGCCTCGTCGAAGCGCCAGGCGCCGGCCAGCGTGGTGTTGTCGTTGGCCACCATCGCCAGCACCGCCGGGTTGTAGCTGCCCGCACCGGCGGTGTTGAGGTAGCGCGACTGCAGCAGCGCGGCGGTCAGCGGCTCGGCCGCGCGGGTGGCAGGCAGGCCCAGCGCGGCAAACAGCGCCTCGCTGGCCACCTGGTCCAGCCGCAGCTGGTGGGTGGTCTGCAGCTTGCCGCGTGAGCCGTACCAGATCTGGCCCTCGCGCTCGACGATGATGCGGTGGTAGTTCAGCGCGGCGCCCGCGGTCGGCACGCCGTCCAGCCGCAGCACGCGGGCGTCGCCCAGGGTCTCGATGCGGTAGCTGCCGCTGCCGGCCGCGGTGCAGTTGCGCGCCGACCCATCGCTGGTGCGGCGCAGGCACAGCCAGTAGTTGGCCACGTTGCCCGCCGCAAACGACACCCGCAGCCGCTTGACGCCCGACACGTGGTAGCCGGTGCTGCTGACGTAGGACGCATCGGCCACGTCGCCGATCGACAGCGTGGTGCCGTACCAGTCGTTGCGGGATTCGCCGATGTTGCTGCCCACGTTGAAGCTGCAGGGCAGGCCGGTGTTGGCGGCGACCACCTGCTCCAGCGTTCTGGTTTCGATCTGGAAGCTGGCGAAGTTGCCGGGCGTGACGGCGCCGCAGGCACTGCCCGCCGCCGAGCTGCCGCCGGCGGCCACCTCGGCGTTGTAGACCACGATGCGGTCATTGGCCAGGTGCGTGCCGTACAGGTCGGGCCGGGTGAGCTCGGCGCCGGTGTAGACATACAGCTTGGCACCGGCCGGCATCACGGCTGCCAGCTTTTCGGCATGCAGCACCGGATCGGGGCCCCAGGCCTTGTAGTCGCCCTCGCTGTCGAACAGCGGCCAGGCGCGGATCTCGGCCACCACGTCGGCCATGGTGCGGCCGGCGATGTCGCGCGCGACCCGCTTGTTGGTGGTCTTGAAGGCGCCGCAGTAGTTGGACTCGGACACGCCCTTGGCATCCCAGGGCGTGGCCTTGTGGACAAAGTCGGTGGGGCAGGCAAACCAGGCGCTGCCGGTCCAGTAGACCTGGTTGCGCACCTGGTTGTGCAGGCCCTCGCCCCACTGGCTGTAGCTGGTGACGGCGCCGTTGCTGCCTGCCGAGCGCTCGCGGTACTCGGTGAATTCGCGCTGGCCGTTGACCACCGCGTTCTGCGCCGCCGTGGCCTTGAACATCCGGTATTGGTAGTTCTGTGCATCGGCGTAGCTGAACCAGCGCAGCGCCACACCGGCGGCGGGCGCGCTGGCCGGCGCGTCGGGGGCCGGCGGCAGCTTGGCCGCAGCCACCACCACCGCGATGTTGGCGGCCGTGATGCCGCTGTCGGCCACCAGGGTGTCAGCGGCGGCGGCCAGGGCGGTGCTGCGGGCTTCGCCGCTGGCGGTGGCCAGGGCCGGCACGGCGGCGGCCAGGGCCGACAGCTGGGTCAGCAGGGCGTTCTGCACCACCCGGTTGCGGTCGGTGGCCGCCAGCGCTGCGCCGGTGGCGTCCTTGGCATCGGCGGTGGCCACGGTGTGCTTCTGCGTGGCCACCACCACCAGGCGGGCCAGTACCGCAGCCTGGGTGGCGGCGGCGTCGGTCTTGCCGGTGAAGTTGTCGAACAGCGAGCCGCTCAGGCCCAGCTGCTCGGCCAGTGCGGTGTCGGCCGCCGCAGCGGTGCCGCCGGCGTTGGCCATGTGCGCGGCCACCAGCGTGGTCAGCGGGCTCACCACGGCCGGCTTGCCGGCGGGCGTCTTCAGCTGGAAGGCGGTGCCCACCACGCCGTGGTCGGCATCCACCGCATCGGCCGGCACGTCGGCCAGCACCGCATGCGCGGCCAGTGTCTCGGCTGCCAGGCCGGTCAGCGTGGCGCTGCCGTCGGTGCCGGTGGTGGCACGGGGCTCGCCGGTGTCGCAGGCATCGTTGTCGTTCAGGTCGAGGCAGACGGTGGCGCCGCGGATCGGGCCGTCGATCACGGTGACGGTCTGGTCGACCAGGGTCGGCGTGACGGCCGCGGGCTCATCGTCGCTGCCGCCGCAGGCGGACAGCAGCAGGCCTGAGGCCAGGGCCACCGCCAGTGGCGTGGACCGCAGCAGCCTGGCGGGCGGGCGGGTTGTTGTTGTGGATCGGGACATGGCAGCTTCCTCCGGAGGTGTGGCACCGCCTGCGTGGCGGGCGTCCGGATGATCGGACGCGGCGGCGGCCCGGGCATCGTGCAACTGCACGACGCCGGGCAGCGGCTTGTCGTGCGGCTTGAGGACGGCCGCCGGGATCAGCGCGGTGGCATCCCCGCCAGCGGCAGGCGCAGGCCCAGCCGCGAGGCCACCAGCACCGCCTGGGTGCGTGAGCGCACGCCCAGCTGCCGGAAGATGGCCTCCAGGTGTGTCTTCACCGTCGACGGTGACAGGCCCAGTTGCCGGCAGATCGTCTTGTTCGGGTGGCCATCGATCAGCAGGCCCAGCACCTCGCGCTGGCGTGGTGTCAGGCCCTGCGGGCTGACGTCGGCGGCCAGGCCCGGCATCTGCACACCGGGCGGCAGCGAGATGCCGCCGTCCATCACATGCTGCAAGGCGCCGCGCATCTGCGGCAGGTCGGCGGTCTTGGGGATGTAGCCCACCGCACCCGCCTCGATGGCCTGCAGCACCAGGGCCGGCTGGTCCTGGGCCGACAGCACCACATGGCGGGCCCAGGGCGCGCGGGCATGCAAGGCCTGCAGGCTCTGCAGGCCTTGCGCGTCGGGCAGGCCCAGGTCCAGCAGCACCAGGCGCAGGTCGGCGTGGTCGTCCACCAGGGCGCAGGCCTGTGCCAGGCTGCCGGCCTGCAACACCTGCACGCCGGGCCAGGTGTGTGCCAGCAACAGGGCCAGCGCCTCGCGCAGCAAGGCATGGTCATCGACCAGCAGCAGTTTCAGGGGGAGCATCTGTCTTGGCCAGGCAACCACGGTGGGTGCTTGGCCGGCGGCATGCTATCCGAGCGGTGTGAAAGCGCTTGCAAGCCGGCACAATGACCGCACAGGCACCGCATCCTGCACCCGGGCCCACCACCCGAGACCGCCGATGAACCTGCCTGCCTCCCGCGTCCACCTGCCATGCCCGGCCAGCCCTTGGCGCAACTGGGCGCCGTGTCGCTGGTGGGTCGGCCTGTGGCTGGCCTGGCTGGTGCCGCCCGTGCTGGCGGCCGACGCGGCGTCGGTGGTGCGCTTCGACCAGGCGGACTACCGGCAACTGCAGCCCGCGGCGCCAGCCGAGTGGCAGACCGTCGCCCTGCCCGACACCTGGGGCGCCCGTGGCATGCCGCTGGCGGGACGGGCCCACTACCGGCTGACGCTGCCGCTGCAACAGGCGCCGCAGGGCGTGTGGGCCCTGCGCATCGACCGCCTGAGCAATGTGCACAGCATCCAGGTCAATGGCGTGCTGGTGCAGCAGCGCGGCGACGTGCTGTCGGCGCGCGGTGTGCCGCGGGTG
>JAGOBT010000384.1 GCA_017999135.1 Burkholderiaceae bacterium | reverse complement strand
ATCCGCTGGCGGACGCTGCGGCGTCACCCCGATGCGCATGGTCTGGTGCAGTGCCCATGGTGTCTCCTTGTTGGTTTCGAAATCGCACGGAATCCCGTCGACGGCACAGTGTGTCTTCCAGGGCGATTTCTCCCATGCGTGAAATCTCGGTTGTGTCCGGCATCATGTCAGTGTTAAAAACGAACCAACAATGCCAATGGCTGAGCGCTGCGAGCTTGGTGCTGAAATAGACTCTTGTGCAGGTCAAGACAAGGTGAGCGCGATGCAGTGGGATGAGTTGGACCAGCAGCCATGCTCCGTGGCCCGCACCCTGTCGGTGATCGGCGATCGCTGGACGCTGCTGATCCTGCGCGACTGCTTCATGAAGGTGCGCCGCTTCGACGACTTCCACGCCCGCCTGGGCATCGGCCGGCCGATCCTGGCCGACCGCCTGCAGAAGCTGGTCGACAACTTCGTGCTGACCAAGATGGCGTACCAGACGAACCCGCTGCGCCACGAGTACCGGTTGACGCAGAAGGGCCTGGATCTGCACCCGGTGATCATGGCCATCGTGCACTGGGGTGATGTGCACATGGCCGGCAAGAAGGGCCGGCCGGTGCTGCACAGGCACACCACCTGCGGCCACCACTTCGATCCCGTGCAGGTGTGTTCGGTCTGCGCCGAGACCTTGAACCCGCGCGAGATCACCATCGACCCCGGGCCAGGCGCTGGTGCTGCGCCAAGCGCAGGCGCCCAGGCGTCCAAGGCCGCTCGGCGGTCCACCGCCAGGAAGTCCGCGCGACCCCCCGCGGGCTGAAGCATGGCCAGCGTGCCCGCTGCCCCCAAAGGACCCCACCATGGACACCACCGCTGACCGCCGCATCGACACCGGCACCGACGAACTGCTGTGCGAAGTGCGCGACCGCGTGGCGATCGTCACCTTGAACCGGCCTCAGGCCCGCAATGCGCTGTCGGACCAGCTGACACCGGCACTGCGCGAGGTGATCCGCCAGTGCAGCAGTGATGCGACGGTGGGTGCCCTGCTGATCACCGGTGCAGGCGCGGCCTTCTGTGCCGGCGGCGATGTCAAGGGCATGGGTGCATCCAGCAATCCGGCCAAGCGCGACTGGACGTTGGAGCAGCGCGTGTCCGATCTGCAGGATCGGCAGCGCCGACTGACGGGCGCCCTGTTCGGGCTGCGCAAGCCCACGCTGGCGGCGCTGCCGGGGCCGGCAGCGGGCGCGGGCTTGTCCATCGCGCTGGCCTGTGACATGCGCATCGCGGCCGCGTCGGCCTTCATCAGCACCGGCTATGTGCGCGTGGGCCTGAGCGGCGACTATGGCGTCACCTGGCTGCTGAGCCAGTTGGTCGGCCGGGGCAGGGCCAGCGAGTTGATGCTGTTGTCGGAGAAGGTCGATGCCACCCGCTGCCTGGGCATGGGCATCTTCAACCGGGTGGTGGCCGACGCCGATCTGCCGACCCAGGCCTTCGCCCTGGCGCGCCAGCTCGCCCATGGGCCGGCGCTGGCGCAAGCGCTGATCAAGGACAACCTGGACGACAGTTCCACAGTCGGGTTCGACACCGCACTGGACAACGAGGCGGTGCGCCTCATCCGGTCGACGATGGACGCCGATCACGCAGAGGCGGTGCGTGCGTTCGTCGAGAAGCGTGCACCCCGCTTCAGGTCTGACTGACAGGCGCGTTGGCACGCCGGCGCGGTGCGCAGCCCGCTCGACCGGCCTTGGCCCTGCCGACGGGTGCGCCAACCGGCGGATCTCACAGTCCCGCCACACTTGGCGCGGTGCCACGGCAGAACATGCCGGCCATGACCTGCACCGCCAGTCCCCCGTCCGACCAACGCCTGACCATCGTCCCCTCGGTGCCCGTCTGGGTGGTGGACAACCAGGTCGTGTTCGACCGCAAGTTCCACGACGGGCTGGCCTGCTACATCGGCGGCTGGACCGGCCCGGTGCGCCTGCTGGCCCGCCGCGGCACCACGGCGCTGCCGGCGTTTGGCGCCGTGCACATCAACGCGGCTGATCTGCCCTGCGAGCTGGTGCTGCTGGATGGCTCTGAACGCGCCGGGCCAGCCCATCTGGCCGACACCACGGTGGTGATGGCCGCCGCCGACGACCACACCCAGTTGCACCTGGGCGCGCTGTGCCGCGCCCTGGGCATCCGCTGCGTCTATGTGATCGAGATGATCCCCGAGACGCGCCACCAGATGAACCGGCTGGACGCCCCCAATGCCCTGGTGCGCTGGCGCCGCGACCTGTTCCTGCGCCGCGCGGAACGTGCGCGCCGCGCCGCCTTCCGCGCCTGTGACGGGCTGCAGGCCAACGGCCTGCCCGCGCACGATGTCTACCAGCGGCACGGCAACTGCCTGCTGTACTTCGACACCCGCGTCAGCCGCCACTCGCTGATCGACGACCGCATGCTGGCCGCACGGCTGGCGCAGCTGTACCTGCCCAAGCCGCGGCCGCTGCGCCTGGCTTTCTCGGGGAGGCTGATCGCGATGAAGGGCGCCGACCACCTGGTGGCCGTGGCCGCCCGGCTGCGGGCGCGCGGCGTGCACTGCGAATGGACGGTCTACGGCAGCGGCGATCTGGAAGCGGCGATGCATGCCGACGTGGCACGCCTTGGGCTGGCTGGCCACTTCAAGTTGGCCGGCGCCGTCGACTTCGACACCGCCCTGATCCCGGCCATCCAGTCCAGCTGCGACCTGTACGTGATGCTGCACCGCCAGAGCGACCCGTCCTGCACCTACCTGGAGACACTGGCCTGCGGCATCCCGATCGTCGGCTACGCCAACAGGGCGCTGGCCGGGTTGCTGCGCCAGGCCAAGGTGGGTGAGCAGGTGCCGATGGACGACATCGACCAGATCGTCGAGGTGCTGGCCCGGCTGGACGTGGACCGCCCGGCGATTGCCCGCATGGCGCGCGCCGCCCGCGCGTTTGCCGAGGCACATGCCTTCGAAGACACCTTCCAGCGGCGCGTGGCGCACCTGCAGCAGGTGGCGAGCGCCGCATGAAGATCAACATCCTCACCCCGTCGGACAACCTGACCGGCGGCACCCGGGTGATCGCCACCTATGCCCGCCTGCTGCAGCAGCGCGGCCACAGCGTCACCGTGGTCAGCAATGCGCCCGACCGGCTGTCGCTACGCCAGCGCTGGCAGGCCCTGCGGCACGGCCGCTCGCCGCGGTCGCCGGCCCACCCGCCCGGGCACATCGCGATGGCCGGCGTGCCCCACCACACGCTGGACCGGCCGCGCCCCATCGTGGCCACCGACCTGCCCGACGCCGACGTGGTGATCGCCACCTGGTGGGAAACCGCCGTCTGGGCGCACCGGCTGCCGCCATCCAAGGGGCGCCCGGTGCACCTGATCCAGGGCTACGAGGTGTGGACCGGCGGCGAGGTACGCGACCGCGTGCATGCCGCGCTGCGCCTGCCCGGGCGCAAGATCGCCATCTCGCAGGCGCTGGCCCGCCAGATCTGCGCCGCGCTGGGCGACCTGCGCATCGACGTGGTGCCCAACGCCGTGGACGTGGGCCTGTTCAACGCGCCAGCCAGGGAACGCAACCACCCGCCGACCGTGGGTTTCATCTACGCCCGTTCGCCGATCAAGGGGTCGGACCTGTGCGCCCGCGCCTGTGCGCTGGCACAGCGCCAGCTGCCCGGCCTGCGGGTGCTGGCCTTCGGTGTCGACCAGCCCAGCGCCAGTTGGCCATTGCCCGCGGGTGCCGAGTTCATCCACCGCCCGGCCCAGCAGCTGCTGCCCAGCCTGTATGCCCGCTGCGACGCCTGGCTGTTCGGATCACGCCTGGACAGCTTCGGCCTGCCCATCCTGGAGGCCATGGCCTGCCGCACCCCGGTGATCGGCGTGCCGGTGGGTGCCGCGCCCGACCTGCTGGGTGGCGGCTGCGGCATGCTGCTGCCAGATGCATCGCCCGAGGCCATGGCCGATGCGCTGGTGCAGCTGTGCACCGGGCCGGCTGCCCGCTGGGCCGCGCTGTCGGCTGCAGCCCATGACCGGGTGCATGGCTACAGCTGGGACGACGCCACCGCAGCACTGGACGCTCTGCTTCAGGATGGGGTCGCAGCCGTCCGCAAGTTCTCAGGGCCATCAACCCGTTGACATGCTCCTCAATCGGCGCATGTTGG
>JAGOBT010000020.1:5250-15558 GCA_017999135.1 Burkholderiaceae bacterium | reverse complement strand
GGGCCTGGTTCCGGGTGTTGGACAAGCGGCTGCTGGCGCTGCCGCAGGTGCAGGGCGATCTCAGCCGGGTGAACCTGGACCCGCGCCGCCGGCGGGCGTAGCCGCGCCGGGCGCGGCGTGCAGCTCGCCGCACAGCGCGCCCAGCCGGGCTTCGCCGGCCGGCGTCTGGCCGCCGCTGGCCAGAAAGCGCTGCATGGCCTCGCGCGTGCCAGGGCCCGACAGCGTGCCCTGGAAGCCTGCGGCCTCGGCCTGCAAATCGGCCACCACGCCATGCTCGGCGCGCAGCACGCTGGCCTTGGCGGCGGCCACCGCATGTGGCGGAAAGCTGGCGATGCGCGCGGCCAGACGGTCGACATGCGGCCACAGCGCGTCGGCACCCAGCGTGCGGTTCACCCAGCCCCAGTCTTCGGCCAGGTCGGCATCGACGTCGTCACACCCCAGCACCACCTCCAGCGCCCGGCTGCGGCCCAGCAGGCGCGACAGCCGCACCGTGCCCGACCCGCCGGGCAGGATGCCCAGCGCCACCTCGGGCTGGTTGAACACCGCCTTGCCGCGCAACGCGAAACGCATGTCGCAGCTGAGTGCGATCTCGCTGCCGCCGCCGCCCACCCGGCCTTCCACCACCGCGATGGTGGCCTTGGGCATGGTGCGCCAGGTCTCGGCCATGCGGTGAAAGGGCGACAGCGGCGCCGGCGGGCCGTCGGGTGCCGGCGGGTCGGCCGGGAAATTCAGGATCAGGCCCACATCGAAGTGGGCGATGAACCAGCCGGGGTTGGCCGAGGCCAGCACCACCACGCGCACCCGGTCGTCGGCGGCCAGCTGGTCGGTCAGGCGCAGCAGCTCCTTGAACAGCGGCTTGTCGAGCAGGTTGATCGGGCCGTTGTCGAGCAGCACCCGCGCCACACCCTGCTTCAGGCTGACGCGCAGGCATTGGTAGCCGGAATAGTCCATGGCGATGGCGGGCACCGGAGCGCGCGGGCAGTGGCGGGACGGCCAGACTAACCGGCGTGCGCGCCGCGGCGGCGTCACCCGGGTGCCAGCGCGCAGGGTCAGGGCTGGCGCGGCGCGGTGGCAGCCAGCACGCCGGCGTTCACCGCCCGGCAGCGGGCGATGTCGCAGGCCGTGGGCAGCAGGGCGCGGTCGTCGCCGCGGGTGGGCAGGGGCCGCCCGGCGCGGGTGAAGCAGCGTTCGCCCTGGCCGTTGTCGTAGTAGCTCATCACATCGACACAGCGGCGTGAATGGGCCATCAGCCCGAAGAAGTGGCCCATCTCGTGCGACACCACCATCTGCAGCGTGTCGGCGGCCGGATGGCCGGGGTTGCGCTGGTTCAGCGTGCGGAAGGCGGCCGGCCCCAGTGCCAGGCTGTAGGTGCGCAGGTTGGCCAGGCCGAAGTGGCCGCCGGCGGCGCCGTCGCTCCACAGCACCAGCACCGCGCCGGGCGGCACGCGGGCACCGGGCGCCACCGCCTGCACCTGCACGCCGATGCCGCAGGCCGACCAGGCCTGCGCCGCGCGCTGCACCACGGCCAGCACCTGATCGGCGCTGAACCACGGGGGCGCCTCGTCATGCCGGTAGGCCAGCTGCAGCGGGCCACTGGCCAGCGGCCGGTCGCGGCCGTCGCCCCAGGTGGCCAGCTCGCCGGGCAGGCACTGGGCGATCTCCTGGTCACGCAGGCTGGTCTGGGCCTGGGCCTGGAATGCCACGGCCAGCGCCATGCCGGCCAGGGTGGCCAGACGGCGGACAGACAGCAGCAGACCAGGCAGGCAGCGCACGCCCTGTTGTCGGCGCGCGCGCCGGCGGCTTGAGCGCGCCGGACCTTGGCATCATGCCGGCCACCATCCACCGGACACGCCACGATGACCGCCGATCAGTTCTCTGCCCTGCTGCGCACCCACCGCTCGATCCGCAGCTTCCAGGACAAGCCCATCGACCCGGCGCTGGTCGACCGTGTGCTGGTGGAATCGCTGCAGGGCAGTTCGTCCAGCGGCAACCTGAACATGGTGTCGGTGATCAAGACCACCGACCCGGCGCGCAGGCAGCACCTGTGCGGCCTGCACTTCGACCAGCCGATGGTGCTGCAGGCGCCGCTGGTGCTGACCTTCTGCGCCGACAGCCACCGCACCCGGCAGTGGCTGGCGCAGCGCGATGCACGGCTGGGCTTTGCCGACTTCATCAGCTGGCATGTGGCGGGCTACGACGCCATCATCCTGGCGCAGACCACCGCGCTGGCGCTGGAGAGCCATGGCCTGGGCATCTGCTACATGGGCACCACGCTGCATGCGATGGAAAGGATCGCCGACTTCCTGGACTGCCCCGACCATTGCCTGCCGGTGACGAGCATGGTGGTCGGCTGGCCGGCCGAGGCACCGCCGCAGCGCGACCGCCTGCCAGGCACGGCCTGGATCCACAGCGAGCGCTACCAGCGCCCCACGCCGGCCGACATCGACGCCCACTTTGCCGAGCGTGAACGGCGCGGCCGTGAACGCTACCTGGCCCTGGGCCCGGAGATGGCCGCGCGGTGGGCCCGGCACGGCATCACCTCGCTGGCGCAGTTCTACACCAGCAAGATCAAGTACGACCCCGACCAGTTCGCGCTGGATTCGGCAGCACTGGAAGACCTGCTGCGCGCGCGCGGATTCCGATGAGGGCGCAGCCGCAGGCCCGAGAAGGCCAGCGTGCGGCCGGTGAAACAGGCCCCGGCCAGGGTGCTGGCGCCGCGCTGCACCAGCAGCGCATGGGTGTTGCCGCCGTCGCCGGCCACCTGCTGCGCCAGCGCACACAGCCCGGCCAGCGCCAGCACCGACCGGCGGCGCATGGCGCTCAAGGGTTGAGCCGCACGACGAACAGCGAGATCGACGGCACCGCCACCAGCACCACCACCCGGATCAGGTCGCTGGCCACGAAGGGCATCACGCCGCGGTAGGCATCGCGGATGCGGATCTCGGGCGCCATCGACTGGATGACGAACAGGTTCATGCCCACCGGTGGCGTGATCAGCCCCACCTCGACGACGATCAGCACCAGGATGCCGAACCAGATGGCGGCTTCCTCCGGCGGCAGGCCGAAGTCCAGCCCCGAAACCATCGGGAAGAAGATCGGGATGGTGAGCAGGATCATCGACAGCGAATCCATGAAGCAGCCGGCGATGATGTAGAAGATCAGGATGGCCCACAGCACCTGGTAGGGCCCGAAGCCCTGCGCGCCCACCCAGGAGGCCAGCTCCTGCGGCAACTGCGACAGCGCCAGGAAGGTGTTGTAGGCCGCCGCGCCGATGACGATGAGGAACACCATCGCGCTGCCGCTGGCGGTGGCCTCGAAGGCCTCGCGCAGCTTGCCGCCGTACAGCCCGCCGCGGCGCCATGCCATGACACCGGTGGCCACCGCCCCCACGGCCGCGCCCTCGGTGGGCGTGAAGATGCCGGTGTAGATGCCGCCGATGACGATGCCGAAGATCAGCAGCACCGGCCACACCGCCACCAGCGCCTGCCAGCGCTCGGGCCAGGGCATGGGCTCGACCTGGCCGGCCGACGACGGCGAGAAGCGCACATACAGGTTGATCACCAGCATGTAGCCCAGCGCCGCCAGGATGCCCGGCACGAAGGCGGCGGCAAACATCTTGGCGATGTTCTGCTCGGCCAGCACGGCATAGATCACCAGCACGATCGACGGCGGGATCAGGATGCCCAGCGTGCCACCGGCTGCCAGCAGGCCGCTGGACAGCGCGCCGCTGTAGCCCGCGCGCTTGAGTTCGGGCAGCGCCACCTGGCCCATGGTGGCCGCGGTGGCCATCGACGAGCCGCAGATCGACCCGAAGCCGGCGCAGGCGCCGATGGCCGCCATGCCCACGCCGCCGCGGCGGTGGCCCAGGAAGGCCTCGGCCGCCTTGAACAGCGCCTTCGACATGCCGCCCAGCGTGGCGAACTGGCCCATCAGCAGGAACAGCGGCACGATGGACAGCGAATGGTTGGAGAACTGGCCATAGGCCAGCGTCTTCATCTGGTTGAGCAACGGCGCGGCGCTGCCGTACACCTGCCAGGACCCGGCCAGGCCGATGACCAGCATCGCCAGCCCGATCGGCAGGCGCAGGAAGATCAGCAGCAGCAGCAGCGGAAACGACCAGGCGGCCAGGGTGAGTGCGTCCATCAGTGCGATGCTCCAGCAGGGGCGAAGTCGTCGGGCGCCTTCACCAGGCCCAGGGATTCCGCCAGGCGCCAGGCATAGACCAGGCAGCCCAGCGCGGCCGGCACCATCGACGCCGCATAGCCCCACCACACCGGGAACTGCAGGATGAAGGTGACTTCGGCGTTGCCGCGGTAGTCGTGCATGGCCACGCCCATGCGCCAGACCAGCAGCAGCCAGACACCCAGCATCAGCAGGTCAGCCGCCACGTCCAGCAGGCGCTGCAGCGCGGGCGGGTAGGCGCGCCAGAACAGGTCGACCACCGCATGGCCGCGCTTGAGGTGGGCCCAGGGCAGGAAGCAGAACACGGCCAGCGCCGTGCCGGCCTCCACCAGCTCGAAATCGCCAGGCACCGGGCCCAGGCCCAGGCCCGACAGGGCCCGCCCGGCGATGCTGACCACGCTCATCAACGCCAGCAGCGTGAGCACCAGCGCGCCGAACCAGGCCATCACCCTGGCCGCCGCATAGACGGGGTGTGTCATCGTCACATCCAGTGGTGGACCGGGGCCGCAGGCCCCGGCAGGGGGACTACTTGCTGTGCTTGGCGATCAGCGCTTCGGCCTCGCTGGCGAGCTTGGGGCCGTCGATGCCCTTGGCCGACACTTCCTTGTACCAGGCGGCGCGCACGCCGGCGGCGGCACGCTGCCAGCGGTTGGTCTCGGCAGCGTCGAGGGTGACGATGCTGTTGCCACCCTTCTTGGCCAGGTCGAGGCCGGCCTTGTCGCCCTCGTCCATGGCACGGCCGAACAGCGTGGCTGCCACCTGGCCGCTGTTGGCGTCGATCACCTTCTTCAGGTCGGCCGGCAGCTTGTCGTAGCTGGCCTTGTGCATGGCCACCGCGAAAGTCTGGGTGTACAGGCCCTTGCTGCCGCTGAAGCCGGTGTGGTTCTTGACGATCTGCTGCACCTTGACCGCCGGCACCACTTCCCAGGGGATGGTGGTGGCGCTGATCACGCCCTTGGACAGTGCCTCGCCGACGGCCGGCACCGGCATGCCCACCGGCGTGGCACCCAGCTGCTCGAGCATGATGTTGATGACGCGCGAGCCGCCACGCACCTTCATGCCCTTCAGGTCTTCGAGCTTGGTGACCGGGTCCTTGCTGTGGATCAGGCCGGGGCCGTGGATGTGCACGCCGATCAGCTTGACGTCCTTGAACTCGTCCATGGCGTTCTTCTCGACGTATTCCTGGAACGCCTTGGACCCGGCCTCGGCGTTGCCGGTGGAGAACGGCAGTTCAAACACCTCGGACTTGGGGAAGCGGCCCGGGGTGTAGCCCAGCACCGTCCAGATCAGGTCGACGACGCCGTCCTTGGCCTGGTCATACAGCTCGGGCGGCTTGCCGCCCAGCGCCATGGCGTCGAAGCGCTGCACCTTGATGCGGCCGCCGCTCTCCTTCTCGACCTTCTCGGCCCAGACCTTGATGGCCTTGGCCGGAATGGTGGCCTGCGGCGGCAGCATCTGGTGGAAGCGCAGCGTCACGTCGGCCGCCTGGGCGGCCAGGGGCAGCAGGGTCAGCGCGGCGGCAGCGGCCAGCGCAGACTTCAGGGAATGGCGTCGGGTGCTCATGGCGTGTCTCCGTCAACGGGGAATGGGTGAAAGACGAGGCCCTGTCGCACGCGCAGCATGCCCTTTGGGTCTTCTGCGGCGGATTGTTTTCCGGTGCTTGCCATGCATCAACGCTATTTCCTATCTAGCTGCCAGGCCTTTTCG
Organism: Burkholderiaceae bacterium; assembly: GCA_017999135.1. Lineage (GTDB taxonomy): Bacteria > Pseudomonadota > Gammaproteobacteria > Burkholderiales > Burkholderiaceae_C > Pseudaquabacterium. Next base: position 9,669 of record JAGOBT010000020.1, on the reverse strand, counting down.
GCATGACAATCCGGCCGTGGATCTGAAACAGCTGGCGTACTTCGTGCACGTGGCCGAGTTCGGCAGCTTCACCCGTGCCTCGGCCTTTCTGCGGGTGGCGCAGCCGGCGCTGAGCCGGCAGATCCGGGCGCTGGAGGTGGAGCTGCGCCAGACGCTGCTGGAGCGCAACGGCCGCGGCGTCACGCTGACCGAGCCCGGCAAGCAGCTGCTGGCGCATGCACGCGGCATCCTGCAACAGGTGGAACGCGCCCGGCAGGACATGGAAGACGAGCGCGGCGCCGCCAGCGGGCACCTGGCCGTGGGCATGCCGCCGAGCATCAGCCGCGCGCTCACCGCGCCGCTGGTCACCGCCTTCCGCAGCCGCTTCCCGCGTGCCACGCTCACCGTCGTCGAAGGCCTGTCGACCTACATGCTGGAATGGCTGCAGATCGGCCGCATCGACGTGGCGGTGGTCTACAACGTGGTGCCCTCGCCCACCATCGACCTGGTGCCGGTGCTCGACGAGACGCTGTACCTGGTGTCGCGGCGCCAGGCGGGCCAGGGGCTGGTGGGCGCGCCAGTGCCGCTGGCCGAGCTGGCCCGGCTGGAGCTGGTGATGCCCAGCCGACCGCATTCGATCCGCATGCTGCTGGAGACAGCGCTGGTCGCCCAGGGCGTGAAGCCGCGCGTGGGCATCGAGATCGAAAGCGTGCCGGCCATCCTGGACCTGGTGCGGTCTCTGGGCATGCATGGCGTGCTGACCCTCAATGGCGTGCGCAGCCAGGGGCCGGAAGACGCCTTCCATGTGCGTGCGCTCTCGGCCGAGCCAGGCGCTCGCCGGCTGGTCACCACGCAATGGCTGGCCACGTCGGCGCAGCGCCCGCGCGGGCCGCTGGTGGAGCAGTGCACCGACCTGCTGCGCGAGCTGATGCTGGCGCTGTGGTCGGTGCCCGACGGCGGCTGATCCGCCGGCATGGCCGGCTCCTATACTGACCCGCACCCCCGTTCGGCAGCGGACACGTTGCCCCAGCGCCCCACATGGCCACCCTGCAACCCGTCATCCACAGCCTGCTGGAGACCGATCTCTACAAGTTCACGATGTGGCAGGCCATGCTGCATCGGCACCCGCAGACACAGGCCGAGTACGTCTTCATCTGCCGCAATGCGCGCGACTACCCGCTGGCGCACCTGATCGGCGAGATCAACGAGCAGCTGGACCACCTGTGCAGCCTGCGCTTCCAGCCCGACGAGCTGGCCTATCTGCGCGGGCTGCGCTTCATCAAGACCGACTTCGTCGACTTCCTGCGCATCTTCCAGTTCCAGCGGGATTTCATCGAGGTGCGCGACAACGCCGGCACGCTGGAGATCGTGGCCCGCGGCCCGCAGGTGCATGTGATGGCCTTCGAGATCCATGTGCTGGCCATCGTCAACGAGCTGTACTTCCGCCGCTTCGACCAGGCCCCGGCCGTGTCCGAAGGCCGCCGCCGGCTGGCCGACAAGGTGGCGCTGCTGCGCGCCTTCGGGCAGGAGCCGCGCCGCCGCAACCCGTTCGAGTTCTTCGACTTCGGCGTGCGGCGGCGCTTCTCGGGCAGCTGGCACCGTGAGGTGGTGGCCACGCTGCAGCGCGAGGTGCCCGAGTACTTCAAGGGCACCAGCAACGTGCTGCTGGCGCGTGACCTGGGCCTGGTGCCCATCGGCACCATGGCGCATGAATTCCTGCAGACCTACCAGGCGCTGGGCGTGCGGCTGCGTGATTTCCAGAAGGCCGCGCTCGAAGCCTGGGTGCAGGAATACCGGGGCGACCTGGGCGTGGCGCTGACCGACGTGGTGGGGATGGACGCCTTCCTGGCCGACTTCGACCTGTACTTCGCCAAGCTGTTCGACGGCCTGCGGCACGATTCGGGCGACCCCATCGTGTGGGGCGAGAAGGCGCTGGCGCACTACGCCAGGCTGCGCATCGACACCCACACCAAGCGGCTGGTGTTCAGTGACGGGCTGAGCCTGCCCAAGGCCTTCGAGCTGTACCGGCACTTTGCCGACCGCACGCAGCTGGGCTTCGGCATCGGCACCAACCTGACCAACGACATGGGCCTGCACACGCTGCACATCGTGATGAAGCTGACCCACTGCAACGGCCAGCCGGTGGCCAAGCTGAGCGACAGCCCGGGCAAGATCCTCTGCGACGACCAGACCTTCCTGGCCTACCTCAGGCAAGTCTTCAACGTGCCGGCGCTGGAGACCCCGGGCTGAGCCCCCCGCCGGCCACCCAGTCCACCAGCGCGTCCAGCGCGGGCCGCGCCGCCACCGCGTTGGGGTGGTTGATGAAGGCCACCAGCACCCAGGGCCGGCCCTGCGGGTCGGCCACGTAGCCGGCCAGCGCACTCACGTCGCGCAGCAGGCCGGTCTTCAGCCGGGCCTGGCCCATCGCCGGGCCGGTGGTCAGGCGGTTGCGCAGCGTGCCGTCCACGCCGGCCAGCGGCAGGCTCATCTGCAGTTCGGGTGCCCAGCGCCCCTGGTGAGCGGCCTGCAGAACGCGGGCCAGCGTGCGCGGCGTGATGCGCTCGGCGCGCGACAGGCCCGAGCCGTTGTCCACCACCAGGCCGGGCGCGTCGATGCGCCGCGCGGCCAGCCACTGGCGCAGCGCGCGGTCGGCCAGGGCGCGGGTGGGCTGCTCGGGGTGGTCGGCCATGGCCGCCACGCCCAGCTGCAGGTACAGCAAGCGGCTGTACACATTGCTGGACTGCTTGTTCAGCGTGCGCAGCACCTCGCCCCAGGGCCGTGCCTGGTGGCTGGCCAGCAGACGCAGCCCGGGCGTGGCCGGCCCTGCGCGCTGCACGCCCGGCACCACCACCGCAGCGCCGGGGCGCAGCGGCGGCTTCTCTGCGGCTTGCTGGCTGGCAGTGAGCAGCGGCACCACGGGCGCCTCGGCCTCGCGCGCCTGGCCAGCCCAGCTGCCGCCCAGGCTGGCCCACAGCCAGCGCAGCTGGCGTTCGGCCAGGGCCAGCGGGTCCAGCAGGAACAGGCTGGGCCGCTGGGTGCAGGCCTTGGGGAAGGCGCCCTGCAGGCGCACGCGCAGCACGCCGGGCTCGGCGGCCTCGGCCGGCGGCGGGCTCTGCCAGTCCTGCAGCCATTCGCCGCAGGGCCGGTCACTCCACCGCATCGCGCTGGTGTCGAGCACCAGGCCGGGCAGCGGCGGCAGGGCGCGGGCCTGCAGCGTGCCAGCCTCGCTGCTGATCTCGATCTGCAGCAGGTGGCTGTTGAGCTGCAGCGCATCGGGCACCAGGTTGTAGGCGAACTCGGGCCGCTCGTCGAACGGCGTGGCCTCGCGCTCGGGCCGCGACGGGCGGAACAGCGTGCGGTCGATGACGATGTCGCCCGCCAGGGCGCGGATGCCGTGCACCTGGCGCAGTTCCAGCAGCATGGCCCACAGCTGCGGCAGGTCGAACTCGGGGTCGGCGCCGCCACGCAGCACCAGGTCACCGGCCAGCACATCGCCCTGCTGCGGCGCGCGGGTCAGCAGTTCGGTGAAGCCGCGCACGTTGGGGCCGATCTGGTCCAGCGCCACCACGCTGGTCAGCAGCTTCAGCGTGGACGCCGGCTGCATCGGCCGGTCGGCCTGGTGCGCCCAGCGCGGGGCCAGGCGGCTGGCCAGGCCGGTGCTGGCCGGCAGCACGACGGCACCCAGGGCATCGGGTGGCACCTGGGCCTGCTGCAGGGCCTGCTGCACGGCATCGGGCAGCGCCTGGGCGCCGGCATGGCCGGGCGGCCAGGCCAGCGCTGCCAGCAGGCCCAGCCGGGCCAGGGTGCGGATCAGGGGGCGGGTGCGGGACACCCGACCGAGTATCTCCGCCCGTGCGGCGTCAGGGTGCCGCGCAGGCGCCCGGCAGCGACTGGGCGATGCCCGCCCGCAGGGCGCGGGTGGTGCCACCGTCGTCCTGGCCCAGGGTGTCGATGGTGTAGGTGCAGCCGTAGGTGGGCGCGGCCACCGTGGCGGCGGTGACCACGTCATCGCCGCTGGGCTTGATGCCGTCACGTTCCCACTTCACCATCGCCTCGAAGGCCTCCACCTGCTCGGCCACGGTGAAGTCGCAATGGCTGGCGCCGCGGATGGCGCGCTGCACCAGCCACTGGCTGTTGCCCTTGGCCGCCACCCGCTTCTGATAGACCTGCTGCATGCTGAAGGGCACGAACAGGTCGCCCAGGGTGTGGATGGACACGACCGGAATCTTGATCTCGCCGTTGATCTGCGGAATCCAGCGCAGGCCGTCGCGGCGCAGGCGGTTGGCGTCGGGCACGGCCGTGAGCTTCAGGGCCGCGGCATTCAGCGCGGTGCTGCCGGCCTCGTCGCCATCGATCTTGTAGGTGAAGGCGGTGGTGTCGAGGATGCTCTGGTTGAGGATGCCGGTGATGGTGCCGTCGCCGCCCAGCGCGCCCCACATC
>JAGOBT010000020.1:0-5150 GCA_017999135.1 Burkholderiaceae bacterium | reverse complement strand
GCGGTGGTGATGGCGTTGAAGTTGTTCGCCAGCTTGTTGGTGTCTTCGACGCCGGCGCGCACGTCGTAGTAGTTGCGGCTGTAGCTGGACGCGGCCCAGGCATAGCCTTGCTGGATCAGGTGGCGGCGGATCGATGGGCCGTTGACGGTGAGGGGCACGTCGTTGCCGCGGAAGCCGTGGGCGTACATCACCAGCTTGCCGTTCCAGTTGGCCGGCACCTCGATCTGGTAGACCGCGCCATCCAGCGTGCCGGCATAGCGGCTGGTGGTGGCCATGTCGACGGTGTCGCCAGGGGCTGCCGTCATGGCGGCGAAGGTGGTGGCCATGGCAGCAGCGCCAGCGGTGAAGGTGCGGCTGTCTTGCGGGCGTGCGGGCTCGGGCACGGGGGCCGGCGCGGTGCCGGCTTCGTCGCCGTCGATGCCGCCGCCGCCGCAGGCGGCCAGCATCAGCGCCAGCACGGCCACGGTGATCGGGCGCAGCGCAATGGTCTTGTTCATGGTTGTCTCCTCAGGTTGGGCGGCCAGCGTAGCGGCCTGCGCGCCGCGCCGCGCGGGGGCTTTCCCTGGAAGCGGTCACCCGGGTGACAAGCGGCCCGTCATCAGCCGATGCCGTGCCGCTACAGCGGCGGCCGCACCCGCAGCTCGGGCCGGGGCACGGGCTGGAAGTCGGTGTGGCAGGCCGGCTGCGCCAACGTGCCCACCAGCACGCCCAGCGCGTCGACCACCGCCCGCAGCGCGGCCTGCTGCGCGGCGGTGAGCGGCGCCTCGTAGCCGGCCGGCGGCGGCGCCGACGCATCACCGGCGCGGTCGATCAGCGCCTGCAGCGGGGTGGCATGCGGCAGGGCCGGGTCCAGCGCGGTCAGCACGCCCGGGGCGCGCTCCTGGACCATCTTCAGCAGCACGCCCAGGCGCACCCAGCGCTGCTCGTCCCAGCCCGGCGCCTGCGGGCCGTCGGCCTGCTCGGCCACGAAGCGGGCCACCAGCGACAGCGCAGCGCGCTCGCCGCGCTCGGCCACGGCCTGGATCACCGGGCCTTCCATGTTCAGGTTGAGGCCACCCTCGGTGGGCTGCAGGCGCACCCGGGCGATGCGGTCGCGCACGCCGGGCATGCGCGACAGCGCGTTGTCGTTCCAGTTCTGCATCGCGCCCAGGATGGCCGAGAAGAAGCCGCCGAAGCGCGCCGCGCCATCCACGCCCTCATGGTCGAAGCGGTTCCAGCGCTCACCGTAGCCGGTGTCGTAGGCCTCGGGCAGGTAGGTGTCGGGCCGGCCGGGGATCTCGTCTTCCAGATTGATGCCGAAGGTGGGCCAGCTGGGCACCAGGCCATCGAACAGGTGCATGGGGAAGTTGCTGCTGATGCCGCCGTCGCTGAACCAGCAGCGCCGGAACGGCGCGCGGCCGACCTGGTCATGGTCGATGGCCCACAGCGGCAGCGCGGCGAACAGCAGCGGAAAGCTCAGGCTCATGCGCGCGGCCAGGATCACCGGAAAGTACCGCGGGTGCGGCAGCTCCAGCAGGCCCAGCGCCTGGGCATCGGCGGCGGTGGGGTCGCGCGCCTCGCGGCCGGGCTCGGGCTGCCACGGGCGGCCATGCCGCACCATCCAGTCCAGCACCCCCGGCGGCAGGTAGCGGGCCAGCTCGGTGCGGCTGAAGAACAGCCGGTCGCGGCTGCGGAAGCGGCTGCCCTGCTCGCTGGGCTCGGCCAGCGGAAAGATGTAGGGCCGGCCGTGGCCCAGGTTGGTGCTGAACATCTGCAGGTCGATGGACTTGCGGGTGGCGCCCGCGGGCAGCGGCACGCGCTCGGGCGGGTGGCCGGGCGCGTCCCACAGGTCACCGAAGGTCAGCGGCGCATCGCCCGGCTGGCGGCCGGCCGCGCGCTGGATCAGGCTGTGCAGCCAGGGCGTCAGCGCTTCGTGCTGCGGGTCTTCGGTCAGGCCGGTGCACAGGCCGAAGCCGTTGTCGACGACCGGCCCGGTGATGTCCTTGAAGGTCAGCCAGGCGATCAGGCCGGTGCCGGCCACGGCCAGCGTGAGCAGCGCCGCCAGCTTGCCGCCGATGCCCAGCGCCAGCAGCGCCAGCAGCACGCCGCCGGCCGCGCCCAGCCAGTAGGCCTTCACCGCGCCGGTGACCATGGCCAGGATGCGCTGGTGGGTGCTGCCCGAGTTGAGCGCATTGACCAGCACGCTGAACAGCCGCCGCGTGGCCGGCTGCGGCTGGAACAGGCTGAGCAGCTTGCGCTGCCCGGGGCGCACCTCGGCCTTCAGCTCCTGCGGCAGGGCTTTCAGCAGGTCGAAGCCGGCGCGGCTGCCGCTGTGGCGGCGCTGGAACTCGGCCGCCGCCGTCACCGCCGCGGCGATGGCGCCGGCCGACGTGCCGCCGATGTTCTTGAAGCGGTAGTGGCGCGACAGCTGGTCGATGGCGCCGGGGTAGACCACGCCGCTGGTGATGCCGCCCTTCATCACCAGATCACAGAAGCGGTCGGCAGGCGGGCTGGCCTCGGCGGCGGGTGGGGGGCGGTTCTCGGGCATGGCAGCAGGCTCCGGCTGAGGCAAGACCCGCGACGGTGTCAGAGGACAGCGCGGCTGTCCATCCCGAAGCCGGCAGCGCATCCCCTGGCGGGCGCACAGCCGTGGTGCGCAACGAGTCGCCTAATCCTTCAGGAACGCGGCCACCTCGGCCAGCGACGCGGCAGCGGCTTCTTCCTGCGGCAGGTGGCCCACGCCGGGCAGCGCCACCAGGCGGGCCTGCGGCATGGCGCGCTGGTAGTCGGCCGCATTGGCCACCGGGATCATCTGGTCGGCCTGGCCCCACACCAGCAGCGTGGGCGCGGTGATGCGCCGCAGCCAGGGCTCGGGCGGCTGCAGCACCAGCTGGCGCATGCGGTCGAGCAGGGCCTGGCGGTTGCCCGGGGCCAGCATCAGGTCGTTGTAGCGGTCCACGCGGGCCTCGGTCATGGCCGCGGGGTCGGCATAGGCCGGCTTCAGGCTGGCGCGCAGCAGCGGCTTGGGCAGGGTCCAGCGCAGCAAGCCGGTCACCCAGCCCACATCGGGCGCCTTGCCGTAGTCGAAGCCGGGGCTGGCGAAGCCGTCGGGCGCCACCAGCACCAGCTTGTGCACCCGCTGCGGGTGCTCGGCCGCAAAGCGCCAGGCCAGCCGCCCGCCCATCGAATGGCCGACGATGCTGGCCCGCTGCAGGCCCAGCTGGTCCATCAGCGCCAGCAGCACCTGCATGCCGCGCTCGTCGGTGTACTGGCCGAGCCGGTCGGGCACGCTGAGGCCGGCGCCGGGTTGGTCGTAGCGGATGACACGGTGCCGCGCCTGCAGGCCGGCGGCCCAGTCGTCCCAGGTGTGCACACTGCCACCGAAGCCGTGCAGCAGGATGACGGCTGGGGCGTCGGTCGGGCCGCTGTCACGCAGATGCAGGCGCATGCCATCGACAGTGACGAAATCGGCCGGGCCGTTGGCGTACGTGGCTTCCAGCGTGGCGCGCGGGATGTCGGGCGTCCTGGCCCACCAGCCGCCCAGGGCCAGCAGCAGCAGCGCAGCAGTGCCGAGCATGCGGCGCGCTCCCGGCCGGCGCATCAGCCCGCGCGTGGTGCGCTGCTGTCGCGCACCACCAGGGTGGTGGCCAGCTGCACGCTGCGGCAGCGCTCGCCCGCCAGCTGCGACAGCAGCGACTGCACCAGCGCCTCGCCGGCATCGGCGATGGGCTGGTGCACGGTGGACAGCGGCGGGTGGAAGTGCTCTGCCAGCGCGATGTCGTCGTAACCCACGACGCGCACGTCCTCGGGCACGCGCACGCCGCGCTGGCGCAGGGCGCTGACGGCCGTCATCGCCATCAGGTCGCTGGCGGCGAACAGCGCATCGAAAGCCACGCCCTGCTGCTGCAGCTGTGCCACGGCCAGCTGGATGCGCTCGGTGACGAAGGGAACATCCAGGCTGAGGGCCGCATCAGGCACCAGGCCGGCATCGGCATGCGCGGCCAGCCAGCCGGCGCGGCGCTGGCCGATCTCGGGCAGCGCCGAGTCGCCCATGAACAGCACCCGCTGTGCGCCGCCGGCCAGCAGGTGGGCGGTGGCCAGGCGGCCGCCGGCCAGGTTGTCGCCCCCCACGGTGGCATACAGCTGCTGCGGCAGCTGGGCGCCCCACACCACGAAGGGCACGCCCTGCACCGCCATGGCGTTGAGCTGGTCGTGGTGGCGCCACTGGCCCACCAGCACGATGCCCATCGCCCGGCCGGTGTGGAAGACCTGCGCGGCCTGGTCGAGCCGGTCGGCGTCCACGCGGGTCAGCAGCATGTCGTGGCCTCGCTCGGTCAGCGCGTCGGCCACGCTGCCGATCAGGCTGAGAAAGAACGGGTCGGACAGGTGCTGGCGGGTGTGCGGGTCGTACGGCACGATCACCGCCACGGTGTTGTTGTGGCCCAGGCGCAGGTTCTGCGCGCCGATGTTGATGCTGTAGTTCAGCGACCGGGCCAGCTCGGCGATGCGCCCGCGTGTCTCGGCATTGACCAGCGCGCTGCCGGCCAGCGCCCGCGACACGGTGGACACCGACACGCCAGCCAGCCGGGCGATGTCGGCCATCTGCACCTTGGACGGGCGGGCCGGCGGGGCGGCTGCAGCGGGGGCGGACGGGGGCGGCGAGGAGCGCGGCATGCAGGGACGGCCGGAGCGGCAAGCGAAGATGCAAATGGGAACGATTGCATCATGCCAGAGCAGGGTGTGACCTTCTGCACAGCCCGGGACAGCCCGGCCGAAGGCGGGCAATTCAGCGCACCGGCCCGTGGCGGCCCGGGCTAAGCTGCCTGCCGCTGATGCCCGGTGGCACCGGCACAGCTGGCCGGCCTCCGGCCCGAGGCGAATCCGCGATGAACACACAACTGCTGCTTGCCCTGGGCCTGGCCGTGGGCATTGGCCTGGTGGTGGTGGCCCTGCTGCTGCGCGGGCGCCGCCAGGCCCCGCCGGCACGGCCTGCCATGCCCCCTGCGGCGGCCCCTGCCCCGCTGGCCGATGCCACGCCCGCCCGCCCGGCCGGTGCCGTGCCAGACGCTGCGGCCGCCCAGCCCGAAGCCCAGCGCCAGGCCGCCACCGAGGCACTGCGCCTGGCGCGTCAGCGCAAGGCCGAGGAAGCGGCCCGGCTCGATGCCGAGCGT
>JAGOBT010000383.1 GCA_017999135.1 Burkholderiaceae bacterium | reverse complement strand
GCCCTACATCGGCCACAAGTGCTACCGCATCTCGCACCACTACGACGTGCCCTGCGACCAGGCCGGCGAGCACTGCCCGATGAAGAAGGCCTACGAGCTGAAGGGCCCCGACCGCGTGCTGCACATCCACCACACGCCGCGTGGCCCCGAGCATGTGGACGTGGAGCTGCGGCCCATCCTGGACGACCGGCGCGCCGTGGTGGCCTATGTGGAACGGCTGGCCACGGTGCGCAGCGCGTCGGCCCGGCCCAGCGCCGACGGCCTGGTGGGCCGGGCGCCAGCCTTCAACGCCGCGCTGTCGGCGGTGCAGCGGGTGGCGCCGTCGATGCTGCCGGTGCTGCTGCTGGGTGAATCGGGCACCGGCAAGGAGCTGTTCGCCCGTGCGGTGCACGAGGCCAGCCCGCGGGCGCACGGGCCGTTCGTGGTGGTCGATTGCTCGGGCCTGACCGAGACGCTGTTCGAGAGCGAGCTGTTCGGCTACGAGAAGGGCGCCTTCACCGGCGCCACGGCGCGCAAGCCTGGCCTGGTGGAAACCGCCAAGGGCGGCACGCTGTTTCTCGACGAGATGGGCGACGTGCCGCTGTCGATGCAGGTCAAGCTGCTGCGGCTGATCGAATCGGGCACCTTCCGCCGCGTGGGCGCGGTCGAATCGCAGCAGGCCGACTTCCGCCTGGTGGCCGCCACCCACAAGCCGCTGGAGGCGATGGTGGCCGACGGCCGCTTCCGCCAGGACCTGTACTACCGCATCAGCGCCTTCCCGATCGACCTGCCGCCGCTGCGCGAGCGGGTGGCCGACATCCCGATGCTGGTCGATTCGTTCCTGCAGCGCGGTGCCACGGCCAAGCACCGCCTGGCCGTGGAGCCGGCGGCCATGGCGGCGCTGCAGGCGCACGACTGGCCCGGCAACATCCGCGAGCTGCGCAACGTGCTCGACCGCGCCCGGCTGTTTGCCGACGACGGCACGGTGCGGGTGGAGCACCTGCCGGAGTCGCTGCATCCCGGGGTGCTGCGGGGCGCCCCCCCGGCTTCGTCTGCGGCGCCGCCCGAGCCGGCGCGCCGCCCGGCCGAGATCGACGATGCGGCGCTGCGCCAGCTGGCCACCACCGCCGACTGCACCCGCAAGGACCTGGCGCGCCGTGCCGGCTTGAGCGAACGCACCCTGTACCGGCGGCTCAAGGCCCTGGGCCTGGTCTGATCAGCGCCCCGCCGGGCTGGCGGGCGCGGGGCTGGCGGCCACGGCGATCGGCACCGCCTCGGGCACCAGCAGGCTGCCTTGGCGCAGGCCGCGCCAGGTGGCCAGCAGCAGCGCCGCCACCAGCAGCGAGGTGGCCGCCAGCAACGCCACGGCCAGCAGCGTGGGGGCGCCGTCGGGCACCAGGCGCAGCGTCAGCACGGTGACGGCGGCCAGCGGGAAGCTCAGGCTCCAGTGCGCCATGCCGAAGGGCTGGTCGGCGATACGGCGCAACAGCGTGGCCACCCAGGCCAGGGTGAACAGCGCCACGCCCCACAGCGCCCAGGCCACCACCAGCGGCGCGCCCAGGCGCAGCAGCGCCAGGCCCGCCACCGCGGGCGGCGCCAGCAGGATGAAGCTGGCCGGCAACAGCCGCTCGGGCCACAGCCCCTGCTGGGCAATGCGCACCAGCAGCAGCACCAGCACCACCGGCCAGAACAGCAGGCCCACGCCGAACTGCGCCGCCGACCAGGCCACCTGCCCCAGCGGCACCCCCGCCAGCGGCACCAGCACGTTGCCGACGATGGGAATGAACAGGGCCGGCGTCAGCGTGGCCCAGGGCAGGCCGCCGCCGGCCCCGGCGCGCCACCAGCGCGCCATGATCCACACGGTGGTGCCCAGCTGCGCCGCCGCGCCCAGCGCCCACAGCGCCACCAGCCAGGGCCCGGTGAGCCCGGCCGCCACGGCCGCGGTCACCAGCAGGATCAACGACACCGGCACGGCCGCCACGAACACATGGCGCACCGGGTGCTTCAGGTCGTCGGCCCAGGCCTGCGGGTGCCGCTGCAGGCGCAGCAGGCTGGCGGCGGCCAGCGCCAGGAAGGCCAGCAGCGCCAGGGCGCTGACCACCAGGCCGGCGGCGCCGGCGCCGTCACCCAGCAGGGGCACGGCAGCATGCCAGGCCAGCGACAGCCCGGCCAGCCCCATCACGGTGGCAAACCAGCCGGGGGCCAGGTGTTTCAGGGGAGCGGGGTCGGTGGCCATGATGGGGTTGGGGTGCAGGGTCAGCGGGGCAGCACGAAGGTGGACTTCTCGCGCAGCGTGTGGGTGCCATCGTCTCCGGTGGCCGCGCGCTCGATCTGGAAGTGCACCACATGCGCACCGGCCGGCGTGCTGGCGGCTGTCTGCGGCGGCACACGCAGCGTCACCGACACCCAGTGGGCCTCGGTGGGCGCCACCGTCACCGGGCGCGGGTCGACCAGGCGCAGGCCGGGCAGGCCGTCGGCGCTGATGCGGTACTGCTGTGGCCGCTCGGTGGCATTCATGATCTGCAGGCGGTAGAGGTTCTCCACCTCGCCGTCGTCCACCTGGCGGGCCAGGGCGGCGCGGTCGCGCACCACGTCCACCTTGAACGGCGCGCGCAGGGCGATGCTGGTGCCCAGCGCGGCCACGATCAGCAGCAGCACCACGCTGTAGACGATGACCCGCGGCCGGAAGATGCGGCGCAGGCGCTGGCTGCGCGTCAGGTGCTGGGCCAGGCCGTTCTGCGTGTCGTAGCGCACCAGGCCCGGCGCGTAGTTCATCTTCTTCATCACGTCGTCGCACACGTCGATGCAGGCGGCGCAGCCGATGCATTCGTACTGCAGGCCCTTGCGGATGTCGATGCCGGTGGGGCACACCTGCACGCACAGGCCGCAGTCGATGCACGAGCCCAGGCCCAGCTGGGCCGGGTCGGCCTTCTTCGAGCGCGAGCCGCGCGGCTCGCCACGCTCGGTGTCGTAGGTGATGATCAGCGTGTCCTTGTCCAGCATGGCGCTCTGGAAGCGCGCATACGGGCACATGTACTTGCACACCTGTTCGCGCAGGAAGCCGGCGTTGCCGTAGGTGGCCAGGCTGTAGAACAGCACCCAGAAGGTCTCCCACGGGCCGAGCCCCAGGCCGGCCACGCTGGCGCCCAGCGTGCGGATCGGCGTGAAGTAGCCGACGAAGCTGAAGCCGGTCCACAGCGCGATGGCCACCCAGGCCGCGTGCTTGCCGCCGCTGCGCCACAGGCGTTGCATGCTCCAGCCGCTGTTGTCGAGCCGCATGCGTGCCGCGCGGTCGCCTTCGAACTTGCGTTCGACCCACATGAACATCTCGGTGTACACCGTCTGCGGGCAGGCGTAGCCGCACCACAGCCGGCCGGCCACCGCAGTGAACAGGAACAGCGCATAGGCCGCGATGATCAGCAGCGCGGTGAGGTAGATGAAGTCCTGCGGGTACAGCACCAGCGGGCCGATGTAGAAGCGCCGCGTGCCCAGGTCGAACAGCACCGCCTGGCGGTCGTTCCACTGCAGCCAGGGCGTCAGGTAGAAGGCGATCTGGGTGATCCACACCAGCGCCCAGCGCCAGTTGACGAAGCGGCCGGTGACCGAGCGCGGGTAGATCTTCTTCTGCGCCTGGTACAGCGAGACGATCTGCACCGCGGCATCGCCATCGGCGGCCAGCGCGGCAGCGGGTTGGCCCGGGGCGGGGGAACGGGGTCGGTCCATGGCCAAGGGCTTGTCTCCATGGCGTGGGCCGGTCGGCTCGACACGGCCGCGCACCCGCGCCATGCCCTGTCTCTGCAAGACGCCTGCCAGCACCGCAGGCGCTGCCGGCGGCGGCCGGCTTCCCTGGGGCAGGCAGGCCTGGCTCGGGCCGCAGGGGCTGCCGCACACTGCCAATGGGCACCGCCAGCTGCCGCGGCTGACTGCCAATGCCGGGCTGATGGCAGTGATTGGCGCCGGTCTGGCAGCGCGCCACCGGGCCTGGCGGGTGGCGGCCCGGCCGCCTGCCCAGGCCCGGCTACCAGGGCCGCAGCGGCTGTGCATGCCAACCGGCGCTGCCACCCCACCGACGTGGCACGGATCTTGGAGTAGAAGGTGCCAGGAGCCCCCCATGAACCCCACCTTGCCGATTGCCTGCCCGTCCGTCCACGCCACCCCGCATGACCCCGCCAAGCGCCTGT
>JAGOBT010000382.1 GCA_017999135.1 Burkholderiaceae bacterium | reverse complement strand
CCTGGCCGGGCCAGCCCCCAGGCGGTGCGCGGGCGCCCCACCCAGGCAGGTGCCCGGGGCGCGGCCAAGCCCGCCGCCAAGGCCAAGGCCAAAACCACCAAGACGGCCAAGGCCGCCAAGTCCGCCAAGTCCGCCAAGCCCACCAAGGCCGGCGCCAAGCCGCAAGCCCGCCGCACCACCCCCGCCAAGCCGGCCAAGCCGGCGCGTTGACCCTTCCCCCTGTCTGCCCACCCATGCCCACACCCCTGCCCGCCACCGGCACCGCGCTGCTGCTGATCGATGTGCAACAGGCGCTGTTCCAGCCTGCGCCGCGCCCGCACGAGGCCGATGCGGTGATCGCCCGCATCAACGCGCTGGCCGCACAGGCCCGCGCCGCCGGCGTGCCGGTGCTGTGGGTGCAGCATGAAACCGTGCCCGGCCACCGCCTGGCCCATGGCAGCCCAGGCTGGGCGCTGGCCGACGGCCTGCAGGTCGCGGCCGACGACGTCGCGTTTCGCAAGACCACGCCTGACAGCTTTCTGCGCACCGCGCTGGCCGACTGGCTGGCCGTGCGCCACATCACCCGGCTGGTGGTGGCCGGCTACGCCAGCGAGTTCTGCATCGACACCACCACCCGCCGCGCCGCCGCCCTGGGCCTGGCCGTCACGCTGGCTGCCGACGCCCACACCACGCACGACAAGCCACATGCCAGCGGCGCGCTGATCCGCGCCCACCACAACGCCAGCCTGGCCGACCTCACCAGCTTCGGCGTGCCGATCACCGCGTTGCCGGCGGCCGACATCCGGTTTGAACCGGCCCCCGACGCCGCCGCCAGCCACTGGGTGGACAGCCCGGCGCAACTGGCCGCGCTGTACGGCCAGCCCAGCGAGGCCGCGCTGCGCAAGGAGTCGGACTGCCTGACGGAGCCCTACCGCCGGCTGCTGCAGGCGTCGCCCTTTCTGGTGCTGGCCACCAGCGGCCCGGGCGGGCTGGACGCGTCGCCCCGCGGCGACCCGGCACCGGCCGTGGTGGTGCAGGACGACCGCACCCTGCTGCTGCCCGACCGGCGCGGCAACCACCGGCTCGACAGCCTGCGCAACATCGTGGCCGACCCGCGGGTGGCGCTGCTGTGCCTGGTACCCGGCACCAGCGAGACGCTGCGCATCAACGGCCGCGCCCGCCTGAGCACCGACCCCGCCCTGCTGGCCCGGCTGGCGGTGGACGGCAAGCCGCCCGCCACCGTGGTGGTGGTGCAGATCGAGCTGGTGTTCTTCCAGTGCGCACGGGCCCTGATGCGCTCGGCGCTGTGGCAGCCCGCCACCTGGCCCGACCGCAGCGGCCTGCCCACTGCCGGCCAGATGCTGACCGCGGCCACCGGTGGCCGCTTCGACGGCGCCGCCTACGACGCCGCCCTGCCCGCCCGCCAGCGCGACAGCCTGTACTGAGCCGGAGCAGCGCCGACAATGCCCGCATGCCCTTGACCGCCCCAGCCGCCCAGACCGAAACGCAGAAGTTCGTCGCCCGCCTGCGGCAGAGCCTGGCCGACGGCAGCTTCGTCAAGCTGGGACTGGGCCGGCCGCATGGCAGCGACCCCACGCTGCTGAAGCTGCTGGCCCGCCGGGTGGTGATCAAGGGGCAGCCGCAGCTGTCACTGGTGTGGCGCCACCGCACCAAGGACATCACCAAGAACCTGCCGACCGAGGCCGCCGTCCACCTCGTCGACAGCCTGCTGGGCGATGCCGCCGAGGCCGGCTTCCACCATGCCCATCTGCAGACCACCGGGCACGACATCCAGCTGGCGCGCGGCCGCAAGGGCCAGTGGGGCCTGCGCATCGGCCGCCTGGCCGCCGCCGCGCCGCCGGCCACCGCAGCCGCCAGTGCCGCCAGTGCCGCCACCACCAGCGCCGCTGCCGCCGACGATGCCAGCGCCGCCGATCCGCCCGAATCCGACGCGGACGGCCGCTACCTGGGCCATGACCGCGCCCGCCGCCACCCGCTGGCGCTGACCCTGCCCTTCCTGGCCGAACTGGGCATCACCGACGCGCAGCAGCGCCTGGTGCCCACCATGGCGCGCAAGTGGCGGCAGATCAACAAGTTCGTCGAGGTGCTGGGCCATGCCATCGCCCAGTCGCCGCTGGCGCAGCGCGACCCGGCGCAGCCGGTGCGGGTGCTGGATTTCGGCGCCGGCAAGGGCTACCTCACCTTCGCGGTGCATGAACACCTGCGCGCCAGCGGCCGCCTGCCCGACGTCACCGGCGTGGAACTGCGCGGCGAGCTGGCCACCTTGTGCAACCAGGCCGTGGCGCGCCTGGGCCTGCAGGGCCTGCGCTTCGACGCCGGCGACGTGCGCAGCCACCCGGCCGGCGCCACCGACATCATGATCGCGCTGCACGCCTGCGACACCGCCACCGACGTGGCCATGCACCGCGGCGTCACCGCCGGTGCGGCCATCATCCTGTGCTCGCCCTGCTGCCACCAGGAGCTGCGCCCGCAGCTGCGCAGCCCGCCGGTGCTGGCACCGCTGCTGCGCCACGGCATCCACATGGCCACCCAGGCCGAGATGCTGACCGACGCGCTGCGCGCCCTGCTGCTGCAGACCGCCGGCTACGACACCCGGGTGTTCGAGTTCATCTCGCCCGAGCAGACCAGCAAGAACCGCATGGTGCTGGCGGTGCGGCGCAGCCAGCCACTGCCACCCGCGCAACTGCAGGCGGTGCGTGACGAGCTGGCAGCGCTGAAGGCCTTCTTCGGCGTGCGCCAGCAGACGCTGGAAACCCTCCTGGCGGACACCGCAGCCGGCGGCTGACACCGGGTCCGCCACGGTGGCGGCCTGGCAGTGCCCGGTGCATCATGGGCCAGCCATCCCTGCAGGATCTGCCATGCCCGTTGCCACCGCCGCCACCCGCACACCCCAGCACCAGGCCCTGATGCAGGCGGCCGCCCGCGCCGGCCTGGCCCTGGCCGACCGCAGCCGCGAGTTCGAAGCCCAGCGCGCCCTGCCGCAAGAGGTGGCCGACATGCTGGCCGATGCCGGCCTGTACCGCCTGCTCACACCCCAGGCCCTGGGCGGGCACGAAGCGCCGCCGGCCAGTTTCTACCTGGTGGTCGAGCAGTTGGCGCATGCCGATGCCGCCGCCGCGTGGTGCTGCTTCATCAGCTGCACCTCGGCCCTGCTGGCGGCCTACCTGCCCGAGGAAACGGCCGCCACGCTGTTCCAGCGGCCCGACCTGAAGCTGGCCGGCGTGTTCGCACCGCGCGGCCGGGCCGTGCCGGCCGAGCAACACGGCGTGGCCGGCCTGCGCGTCAGCGGCCGCTGGGCCTGGGGCTCGGGCAGTCGCAATGCCGACCTGGTGAGCGCCGGCTGCCTGCTGATCGGCGCCGACGGCCAGCCCGCGCTGATGCCCGACGGCAGCCCGCGCGTGCTGAGCGTGCTGCTCGACCGCAGCCAGGTGCACCTGGCCGACAACTGGGACGCCTTCGGCCTGTGCGGCACCGGCAGCGGTGAATTCGAGGTGAAGGACGCCTTCGTGCCGCTGGCGCGCACGGCCTGCCTGCTGGACGGCCCGCGGCTGCAGACACCGCTGTACCGCTTTCCGGTGTTCGGCCTGCTGGCGATTGCCATCGCTGCGGTGGCCACCGGCGTGGCGCGGGCGGCGATGCTGCATTTCATCGAGGAGGCCAGCCGCGCCGTGCCGCAGGCCGGCGCCCGGCCGCTGGGCGCCCGCGCCACCGTGCAGGACGCCGTGGCCCGGGCCGAAGCGCAGCTGCAATCGGCCCGCTGCTACCTGCTGGCCAGCGTGGACGCCGCCTGGCAGGCCGCCCAGCAACCCGGTGAGCTGCCGCTGGCCGTGCGGCGCGACCTGCGCCTGGCCGCCACCCATGCGGTGCACACCTCAGCCGAGCTGGTGGCACGGCTCTACACCCTGGCCGGCGGCGGCGCGGTGTTCGCCAGCTCGCCGCTGCAGCGTGCCCTGCGCAACGTGCAGGTGGCCACCCAGCACATGATGGTGGGCGACGCCACCTTCGAGCTCACCGGCCGCCTGCTGCTGGGCGTGCCCACGCCCACGCCCATGCTGTAGCGTCCGGCGCCGCCGCTAACATGCAGCCGCCGGGTGCTGTCCGGTGCCCCGGAGCCTGCCGCTTGCCGCCTGCCCGCCTTGCCCGCCCCCGCACCGGCCCGCTGCCCTGGGCCGCGTGGCTGG
>JAGOBT010000019.1:6707-15758 GCA_017999135.1 Burkholderiaceae bacterium | reverse complement strand
TGATGCGCAGCCGGCTGCTGAACGCCGAGCAGTTCGAGGAAGCGCGGCAGATCATGCGCGACATCGACTCGCTCGACAGCCACACCGCCTTCCTGTTCGACAAGATCAACTTCCTGATGGACGCCACCGTCGGCTTCATCAACATCAACCAGAACAAGATCATCAAGATCTTCTCGGTGGCCAGCGTGGCGCTGCTGCCGCCCACGCTGATCGCCAGCATCTACGGCATGAACTTCAAGCACATGCCGGAGCTGGAGCAGCCCTGGGGCTACCCGTTCGCGCTGGCGCTGATGGTGGCGTCGGTGGCGGCACCGTTCATCTACTTCCGCCGCAAGGGCTGGCTGCGCTGACCGGCTGACCGGCTGTGCGCGGTTGCATGCACGCCACAGCGGCGGCGCGCCCTCGCGCGGGCGCAGGTGCCTGCTGTGCTAGCGTGCGGGCGGTTGTCCGGCCGGCCGGGCGCTGCACCTCCAGTCCGACCATGCTGCCAACTGTCTCCTGTGTTGTTACGTCCACCTTGCGCTGGCTGCGTGCACTGTTGCTGGTGATGGCGGGCGGCTGGTTCGGCAGCGCGGCCCATGCCCAGTTCTCGCTGGTGCCGTCGCCGCTGGGCGGTGCCGGCACGGCCAGCGAGGCTGACAACGACCTGGCCTACCGGCGCGACGCTGCCAGGCACATCTATGCCAGCTACCCGATGCGCATCTACAAGGGCCGCATGCCGCCGCTGCTGTACGGCGTGATGATCGTCGACACCGAGGTCGACGCGCAGGGTCAGATCCTGGACGTGCGGGTGCGCCGCCCGCCGGCAGCGCCCGAAGTGGGGCCCTGGGTGGTGGCGATGATCCGCAAGGCGGGCCCGTTCCCGGCGCCGGCCAAGCTGGGCAAGGCCGTCTACACCGACATCTGGCTGGTGCACAAGAGCGGCAATTTCCAGCTCGACACGCTGACCGAAGGACAGAACTGACGGTTCATCCCCCGGCGCGCTTTTTGAGCCAGCGCATCAAGGTGCCCAGCACCGGCAGCTTCTCGTACAGCTCTTCGGCCGCGTCCCAGTAGTCGCGGTGTGACTGCACCTGGCCGTCGGCATTGAAGCGGATGTGGCTGCCGCCGTGGATGGCCATGGCGGCTGCGCCGGCGCCGCGGGTGCGGAAGGTGAAATCCCAGGTGAGGAACAGCGCGTCGCCGTCGGCCACGATGTCCAGCACCTGGAAGCGCGGGTTGTCCAGCGAGCGGAACATGTGGCTGAAGATGCGGGCGATGGCCGCCACGCCCTGCACCTGGTTGAACGGGTCCTTGAAGCGGGCGTCGTCGGCATAGACGCCGCGCAGGGCCGGCAGGTCGGCCGGCGCCAGGGTCTCGTACAGCGCCACCACCCGCTGCACCCGCGGGTCGGCATGGCGTGCGGCGGCTGCCTCAGACACGCACCGCGCGGCGGATGGCGCCGAAGTACATGCCGTCGGGCATCGGCCGCAGGGCCTTGAGCATGCGGGTGAAGCGCTTGGGGAAGTGGATCTCGAACTCGCCGGCCTCCCAGCCGGCGACGATGGCCAGCGCGGCATCCTCCGGACTCATCAGTGCCGGCATCTTGAAGCTGTTCTGCGCGGTCAGCGGCGTCTCGACGAAGCCGGGGTTGATCAGCGACACGCCCACGCCGCGGGCATGCAGATCCAGGTACAGCACCTCGGACAGGTTGATCAGCGCGGCCTTGGTGGGACCGTAGGCCAGCGCATTGGGCAGGCCGCGGTAGCCGGCCACGCTGGCCACCAGGCTCAGGTGCGCCGGCGTGCCGGCGGCGGCTTGCCGCAGCAGCGTGGGCAGCACCGCATCCAGCATGTTCAGAGCACCCACATAGTTGATCTGCTGGTGGCGCACCGCGTCGGCCAGGTCGAAGCCGGTGGCCTGCATGGCGTGGTAGTGGCCGGCGCAGTACAGCGCCAGGTCGATGCGGCCATCGTCGGCCAGCAATTGCGTGGCGGCGGAGCGCACGGCGGCGGCGTCTGTGGCGTCCAGCGGCAGGGCGCGGGCGCCGGGGTGGTCGGCGACGAAGCTGTCCAGCGCCGGCCGGCCGCGTGCCGACACCGTGACCTTGGCGCCCAGCGCATGCAGCCGCGCCGCGGTGGCGCGGCCGATGCCGGTGGACGCGCCCACCAGCCAGACATGCTGGCCGCGCCAGTCGGTGATGCGGGGGTTCAGGGCCATCATGGGCTTTCGGTTCGGGCGGGTCAGCCGGGCAGGCGTTGGAAGGACAGCAGCACCTCGCCCAGGCGGATGCCGAACTTCGACATCACCGCGCGGTTGAGCATCACCTGGTCGTCGACCAGGAACATCCAGTCGTCGAACTGGATTTCCCAGGTGCGGCCGTCGACCGGCAGCAGCAGGGTGTAGCGCCAGTTCAGCGCGTTGCCGGCGGCCTGGCCCTGGGCTTCGCCCAGCACGTCGGCGGCGGTGCCGGTGTAGCGGCCGTCGGCGCCGCGCTGGATCGTCCACACCCGGGTTTCCTGGCGGCCGTCGGCGTAGGTGAAGCGTTCGTCCAGCGTGCCGGTGTCGCCCACCCAGGTGCCGGTGATCAATGCCGTGAAGCGCTGCAGCACCTTCCCACTGCGGTCGGTGACGATGCCGTGGGCCAGCAGCTTGCCGTTGAAGTACTGCTTCAGGTCGAGCTTGGGGCCCTGGCTGGCGTAGTCGGCCGGCGTGGGGCTGGCGCAGCCGGCCAGACCCAGGGTGGCCAGACTGGCGATGGCCAGCGTGGCGCTTGCAGCCAGGCGGCGCAGGGTGGAGGTGAAACGCGAGGTCATGGTCGGTCCAGGTGGGGTCGGAAAGTCCAGAGCAGGCCGGCGGCGCCGGCCTTCAGCAGGCAGGGCACGGCGGCATAGACGATGGCCAGCGCGCCCAGGGCGTCGCTGTCGGTGGCGCCGGGCGCGTAGCCCAGCGCCTGCAGCGCCGGCAGCGCCAGGCCGGCGGCCAGGGCCAGGTTCAGCTTGTTGGCGCAGGTCCACCAGCCGAAGTAGTTGCCTTCATGCCGCATGGCGTGGCCGGCGCGCTGGATCACGCCGGTCAGCAGCGCACCGGGCACGGCCAGGTCGGCGCCCAGTGCCATGCCTGAAGCGATGCAGATGGCCAGGAAGGCGGCGGTGTCGCCGCTGCCCAGCCGCGCCGCCCACACGAAGGCGGCGATGGCCAGGCCCATGCCGGCCAGCCAGCAGCGCAGCAGGCCGAAGCGGGCCACCGCGCGCACCCACAGCGGCATCGACAACGCCGCCGCGGCGAAGTAGCTGCCCAGGAAGGCCGGCTCCCAGGCCGGCGCCTGCAGCCGGTCGCGGATGAAGAAGATCACCAGCGTGGCCGGGATTGCGCTGGCCACGCCATTGAGCAGGAACACCGCCATCAGCCGGCGGAAGGCCGGCGTGCGCCAGGGCAGCAGCCAGGCGCCGGGCTCGGCGGGCGTGCCGGCCTGCAGCAAGCGCAGCGGCGCGGCGCGGAACGGCGCGCCGGACAGCGCCCAGATCGCCACCACCAGCAGGCCGATGCAGGTGGCCACCATCACCGGCACGCCGGCCAGCGCCGGCAGCACGCTGGCGGCCAGCACGCCGGCCAGCGACAGGCCCTCACGCCAGCCGGTGATGCGCGCCTGCGCGGTGGCGCCGCCGCCCAGCCGTGCGCCCCAGGCCTGGTGCAGCACGCCGAGCGCGCTGTAGCCCAGGCAGGTGACCACCAGGGCCACCGCGCACCAGGCCAGCAGGGCATCGGGGCCCTGCACCTGCGGGAAGAACAGCGCCGCAAAGCCCAGCGCCATCAGCAGCGCGGCGAAGGCGGCGGCCACCATCACCTGCCGCCGTGGGCGGGCCAGGCCGGCATCGACCACGCGGCCCAGCCAGGGGTCGATCAGCGCGTCCAGCGCCCGCGTGCCCAGCAACACCGCGCCCAGCCCGGCCAGCGGCACACCCAACTGCGCGGCGTAGTGGTTGGGCAGCAGCACGTACAGCGGCAGCGCAGCAAACGCCAGCGGTGCGCCCAGGGCACCGTAACGCAGGCCGTTGGCCAGGCTGAAGTCGGTGGACGTGGCGCCAACAGGTTGGCTGAGCGTGCGGTCGGTCATGGTGGCGCTCTCTGCCGCCATGTCAGGCGCCGCCGCTCAGCAGCTGCTGGCGCAGCTGCGGGTCGGACGTGCGCGGAGACAGCCAGATGCCGAAGAACAGCCGGGTGAAGTCGGCGTCGGCCACTTCGCCGCGCAGCGTGCCGTTGAAGTAGAAGCGCGCTGACTGGCCAGGCCGCTGGATGCCGGTGATGCGGTCGCCCGGCTTGATGTTGGGAAACAGCGGCGTCATCGCCTGCGTCCAGCGCGCCGACTGCTCGGGGCTGAACGACCCCACGCGCTGCATCTCGCGCAGCGAGCTGCTGACGATCAGGTCGCCCTTGATGTTGCGGGCGTAGATCAGCTCCAGCGCCAGCGGCTGGGTGGCGCCGTCGCCGATGACGGCCGCGGGTGCCCACAGCCGTGCGTCGTAGATGCGCATGCCCATGAAGCGCATGGCGCCGCTGCCGCGCAGGTGCACGCCGGGCAGCTCGCTGGCCAGCTCGGGCGGCGCGGCGGCGTCGATGCGGGCACGCACGCCCACGCCGGCCGAGAGCAGCACGCCACCCGCCAGCGCAGCCAGGCAGCTGCGGCGGGTGGTGGTCAGGCGCGGCTGGCCGGCAGGGGTGGCCATCAGGCCCCCGGCCGACGCAGGGTGAACTGCATCACATCGGTGTTGCCGCTGGCAAAGGCCGCTTCGCAGTAGGCGAGGTAGAACTCCCAGGTGCGCATGAAGCGGGTGTCGAAGCCCAGGCCGCGCACTTGCGTGTCCTGGTGCAGGAAGTCCTGGCGCCAGCGGCGCAGCGTCTCGGCGTAGTCGGTGCCGAAGCGCAGTTCGCGCTCGACCTGCAGGCCGGCCTTGGCCGCCTCGGCACGGAAGGCGTTGGGGCTGGGCAGCAGCCCGCCCGGGAAGATGTACTGCTGGATGAAGTCGGTGCCGCTGACATAGCGGTCGAACAGCGCGTCGTCGATGGTGATCGACTGGATGCAGGCACGGCCACCCGGCTTGAGCTGGTCGTGCACGGTCTTGAAGTAGCTGGCCCAGTAGGCGCGGCCGACGGCTTCAAACATCTCGATCGAGACGATGGCGTCGAACGGGCCGTCGGCGATGTCGCGGTAGTCCTGGAAGCGCAGCGTAGCGCGTTCCGCCAGGCCGGCCTTGGCCAGACGTTCCTGCCCGAAGGCCAGCTGCTCGGCCGACAGCGTGACGCCGGTGAGGCGGGCGCCGAAGTCGCGCGCGGCGCATTCCGCCAGCCCGCCCCAGCCGCAGCCGATCTCCAGCACATGGCTGGCCGGCGTGACATGGCATTCGCTCAGCGCCCGGCGCATCTTGGCCTGCTGCGCGCTGGCCGTGGCCTGCCCGGTGTCGCCGTTGAACCAGGCGCTGGAGTAGGTCATCGTGTCGTCCAGCCACAGCTTGTAGAAGCTGTTGCCCAGGTCGTAGTGGGCGTGGATGTTGCGCTTGCTGCCGGCGCGGCTGTTGCGGTTGAACAGGTGGCGCATGCGGTGGATCAGGTTGCCCCACCAGGTGCCGTAGACCACCGACTCCATCGCGTCGCGGTTGGCGATGAACAGCTGCAGCAGGGCCACCAGGTCGTTGGCCGCCCAGTCACCGGCGATGAAGCTCTCGGCAAAGCCGATGTCGCCCGAGCGCAGCGCGGCGCTGCAGATGTTCCAGTTGTGCAGCCGCAGCGCGGCATGCGGCTCACCGGCCTTGCCGCTGCCGAAGTGCAGCTGGCTGCCGTCGGGCAGTTGCACATCCAGCGTGCCGACTTGCAGGCGCCGCAACAGCGCGAACACCGCGCGGGCCGCGGCAGGGGCGGTGGAGGGCAGGGCCAGCGAGCTGGAGCCGACGGTGGTGGAGGCAGAGCGCATCGTGGAAATCCTGGGTCCGGTGCGGTGAACGGGAAGGGGTCAGCGGTTGGGCAGGGCGGGCGCTGCGGCCGCGCCCGGTGCCTTGCCGAAGAACGGCACCCGCTTGAGCAGCAGGCGCAGGGCCTGCCAGTGGATGCGGGCGATCACGCCCAAGGTCATCAGCGGCATGCGCCACAGCGCGTGGTGCAGGCGCTGCGGCGTCAGCGCGGCCAGGTCGCCACTGACGCTGGTCAGCAGCAGCGGGCCCTGGGCGTCGTCGTGCACGATGCGGGCCACCGTGCGGCCGGCGCCGTCATCGCCACTGTGGGTGCGCATGAAGCGGAAGCGGTACCCGCCTTCGATCTGGCAGAACGGCGACACATGGAACTGCTTGACCGCCGGCAGCTCCTGGCCCCAGGCCAGCTGCGGCGCGGTCAACAGGTAGCAGTGGCGGCCGCCGAAGGTGTTGTTGACCTCGGCGACGATGGCCGCCAGGCTGCCGTCGGCCCGGTGGCAGTACCAGAAGCTGACCGGTTTGAAGGCCACGCCCAGCATGCGCGGGTAGGTGTGCAGCCACACCTCGCCGGAGGCGTCTCTGATGCCTTCGGCCTGCAGGCGTTCGTCCAGCCAGGCCAGGCAGTCGGCCCGGCCGTCGCCGTGGTCGGCATCGTGGAAGCTGACCCAGCCGCGGCGGTTGCGCCGCAGGCTGGGGTTGGGGTGCCGGCGCAAGGTGCGCATCGGCAGCAGCAGAAACCAGGTCGGGTAGTCGAAGCCATGCCCCACCGGCCGCAGCCGCTGGTGGCGCACCCGGCCGATGCCCAGCTGGGCCTGCGGTTGGGTGGGGGCGGAGGCGCCGATTGCCATGGTGTGGTCTCAGGCGGCTGCGCGCGCCGGCTGGCTGGAGGATTCAGCCGCCCAGCGGGCGCGCAGCCCCTCGGCCGCCGCCATGCCCGACATCAGGCCATCCTCATGGAAGCCATAGCGCGTCCAGGCGCCCGCAAACCACACATGCGACTGGCCTTGCAGCTGCGGCACGCGGGCCTGCGCGGCGATGGCGACCAGGTCGAACACCGGGTGGGCGTAGTCGTACTCGCCGATCACGGTGGCCGGTGCCGGATCGCGCACCGGGTTCAGCGACACCACCACCGGCTGTTGCCAGGGCAGCGGCTGCAGGCGGTTGATCAGGTAGTGCAGGCACACGGCCGACTGCTCCTGCGCATGCTGCGGCGCGCGCAGGTAGTTCCAGGCCGCCCAGGCCTTGGGCCGGTTGGGCAGCACGCTGGCATCGGTGTGCAGCACCGCGCGGTTGCGGTGGTAGCCGATGGCGCCCAGCACCGCGCGCTCGTCGGCGCTGGCATGGGCGCCCAGCAGCGCCAGGCTCTGGTCGCTGTGGCCGGCCAGCACCACGTCGTCGAAGGCTTCGCTGCCGTGGTCGGTGTCGATCCACACGCCGGCGCTGCCGCTGCCGGGCGGCACGCGGCGCACCGCGCGCACTGGCGTGCCGGCGCGGGCATCGGGGATGCGCTGCAGCATGCGCTGCACATAGTGCTTCGACCCGCCGCGCACCGTGTACCACTGCGGCCGGTCGGTCACGCGGATCAGGCCGTGGTTGTGGCAGAAGCGGATCATCGTGGCCACCGGAAAGCGCAGCATCTGGTCGGTGGGGCAGCTCCAGATGCAGCCCAGCATCGGCAGCAGGTACCAGTCGCGGAAGGCATTGGAGAAACCACGCTCGACCAGGAAGTCGCCGATGGGTTGCTGCAGCGCGGCCTCTTGCTGCGCCTCGGCGATCTGCGTGGTCACGCGGTTGAAGCGCAGCAGGTCGCGCAGCATGCCCAGGAAGCGCGGGTTCACCAGGTTGCGGCGCTGGGCGAACACGGTGTCGAGGTTGCAGCCGCTCCATTCCAGCGCATTGCGGCCATCGCGGCCGGGCACCTGCACGGAGAACGACATTTCCGATGGCGCGGTGTCCACGCCCAACTCGGCGAACAGCTGGCGCAGATGCGGGTAGGTGGCGTGGTTGAAGACCAGGAAGCCGGTGTCGACGCCGTGGGTGGTGCGTTCCAGCGTGACATCCACCGTGTGGGCGTGCCCGCCGAAGCGGTTGTCGGCCTCGAAGAGCGTGACCTGGGCATGGTCTGCCAGGTGCCAGGCGGCGGCCAGCCCCGAGATGCCCGAGCCGACCACGGCCACCCGCCGCAGGGTGCGGTGGGGGCCGGTCATGCGGCGCTCCGGTGGAGCCGGGGGGAAGAAGAAAGCGCCGTGCAGCGCCCTGAGGCCAACGAGGGAGGGAGGGAGGAGGAGGAGAACTGCCTCAGGATTTCACTTCGGACATCCGAAAGGCTGCACGGCACGCAAACTGATGCAGGCTGTTTCGGCCTGCGCACACCCACATGGAGCCTGGCTGGCCGGGAAGGTTCCGCAGCGTTGTGCAGCTTTGCACGCCAGCAATGATTCGACAGGGCCATGATCTGGTGGGTTCTGAATTGAACTGATGAGTTCAAGTGTGACTGGTGAGTCTCACTTTGTCTTCAGTAGTTTCTCCAAGTCCCTCACAAACGCTGGGTCTTTCGGGTCGACGGCCGAGGCGTGGCTGATCACCACATCGCCCTGGCGGCTGACCAGGTACTTGTGGAAATTCCAGGTCGGCCTGGCGCCGCTGCGCTGGGCCAGCGCCACGAACAGCGGGTTGACGGTGCGCCCGGCACCCGGCGCCACATGCGATTTGGCGAACATCGGGAACTTGACGCCGAAGGTGTTCTCACAGAAGTCGGCGATCTGCTTGGCGGTGCCGGGTTCCTGCCCGCCGAAGTCGTTGCTGGGAAAGCCCAGCACCACCAGGCCGCGCGGGCCGTAGGTGCTGTGCAGCGCCTCCAGGCTCTTGTACTGGCCGGTGTAGCCGCAGAAGCTGGCGGTGTTGACGACCAGCACCACCTGGCCGGCGTAGCCGCACAAGTTGACCGGCTTCTCGTCTTGCAGGCGCGGTTGGGTGTGCTGCAGCACGGCGGGGCAGGCGGCGGCCGCGGCCTGGGCGGCGGCCCAGGACGGCAGCAGCGCGATCAGCAGGAACGGAACGGACAAGGACAAGCGCATGGCGGGCTCGCAGGGTGCAGGGGTGGATACGG
>JAGOBT010000019.1:0-6607 GCA_017999135.1 Burkholderiaceae bacterium | reverse complement strand
CGCGCCCTGTGGTTGCTGGGGCGCGGCTTGATCTTGGCCAGGGGTGGCGCCCTAGAATCATGCACTTGCTTCGGAAAGACCCTCATGCTCTACCCTGAACTGTTCAAGCAGCTCGAAGCCGTGCGCTGGAACATGGACACCGACATCGCGTGGGCCCAGTTCGACGCCAGCCGCCTGACCGAAGACCAGGCGCAGACCATCAAGATGAATGCCATCACCGAGTGGGCGGCGCTGCCGGCCACCGAGATGTTCCTGCGTGACAACCGCGACGACAGCGATTTCTCGGCCTTCATGAGCGTGTGGTTCTTCGAGGAGCAGAAGCACAGCCTGGTGCTGATGGAGTACCTGCGCCGCTTCCGGCCCGACCTGGTGCCCACCGAGGCCGAACTGCACGCCATCCGCTTCGAGTTCGACCCGGCCCCGGCGCTGGAAACCCTGATGCTGCACTTCTGCGGCGAGGTGCGGCTGAACCACTGGTACCGACGTGCGGCCGAATGGCACAGCGAGCCGGTCATCAAGCAGATCTACGAGACCCTGGCCAAGGACGAGGCCCGCCACGGCGGCGCCTACCTGCGCTACATGAAGCGCGCGCTCAACCGGTTTGGCGACGAGGCCCGTGCCGCCTTCACCAAGGTGGGCGTGCTGATGGCCAGTGCACGCCGCACCGCGCAGGCGCTGCACCCCACCAACCTGCATGTGAACGAGGCGCTGTTCCCGCGTGACACCATCCAGAGCCGTCTGCCCGACCCGGCCTGGCTGGAGCACTGGCTGGACAAGCAGATCCAGTTCGACAGCGTGTGGGAGAACAAGGTGGTCGAGCGCATCCTGCACAACATGAGCCTGCTGATGGAGCGCAGCTTCGCCAGCGTCCAGGAACTGAACCGCTACCGCAAGGAAGTGACCCAGCAGATGGCCGCCGCAGCGGCCCAGGCCAAGCACGGCATCCGGCCAGCCTGACATCCGCCTGCCGCACGGGCATCAAAAAACCGGCCCAAGGGCCGGTTTTTTGATTCTGCAGGGCTGATCGGCCGATCAGCCCGCCTTGGCCGCGGCGGCCATGCGCGCAGCGTCCGCCTTCTTGTCGGCGTCCACCTTCTGGGCGCTGGGGCGCTGGGCGATCAGGCCGGCGTAGGCCTTCCAGTCGATGCCGGCGGCCGCCAGCAGGTCTTCGCCCAGCACCTTCTTGGTGGCCAGGGCCACCAGCGGCAGGCTGACATAGGCGGCGCAGTCGGCCAGGGTGAAGCTGTCGCCGGCCACATAGGGGCCGAACTTGGCCAGGCGCTGGAAGCCGGCGATGTTCTTCGTGAGCTGCTTGCGCACGCGGTCTTGCGTGTCCTGCGGCACGGTGCCGCCGAAGAAGGCCTGGGCGTACAGCTCGCGCGCCACCAGCTCCAGGTGCAGGTCGATGAAGGTGCAGAGCTCACGCACCTTGGCGGCGGCCAGCGCATCGGCCGGCAGCAGCGGCGTGGCGGGGTAGGCCGCCTCCAGGTAGTCGACCATCACCTGGCTTTCGCACAGGGTGCCGCCGTCGGTGCGCAGGAAGGGCACCTTGCCCAGCGGCGTGGCGGCCAGCACGGCGTCGTCCTTGCTGCCGGTCATCACCAGTTCTTCATTGAACGGGATGCCCTTTTCCAGCAGGGCCAGCTTGACCTTGTTGTAGTAGTTGGAAACCGAGAAGCCGCAGAGCGTGAGCATGAACCATCTCCTGAAGGGGTGTGCGGGGCGCAGTCTAGGTGCGTGGCGTGGCCGGTGTGCTTCCCGCAGGTGACAGCCGCTGCGGCGCGCGGTTCACCAGCGCGATGCCCACCGCCACCGTGGCGCAGGCCACTGCCAGGCGCAGCGTCAGCGGCTCGCCCAGCAGGCCCACGCCGGCCAGCAGGCCGAACAGCGGCGTGAGCAGCGTGAACACCGTGACCTGGGTGGCCGGGTAGCGGCGCAGCAGCCAGAACCACAGCAGGTAGCTGGCCGCGCTGATCACCACCACCTGGAAGCCCATCATCGCCCAGGCCCGGGTGCTCAGCTGCGCCGGCGCCGGCCAGGCCTCGCCCGCCAGCCACGAGCCGGCCAGCAGCAGCGGGCCCGACACTGCCAGCTGGTAGAACAGCGTCTGCACCGGTTCGGCGGTGGCCAGCCGGCTGCCGCGCAGCACCAGGGTGTTGGCGCCCCACAGCACCGCGGCCAGCACGCCCAGCGCGTCGCCCAGCCAGCGCAGTTCCTTGCCCGGTGCGGGGGTGGCGGTCAGGCCCTCGGCAAACGCCCAGGCCACGCCGCTGAAGGCCACCGCCAGCCCGGCCAGCTGGGCCGCGCTGGGCCGCTCGCTGTGGGCCACCAGCGGCATGCCCAGCGCCACCACGAACGGCGCCAGGTAGATGAAGACGATCATGCGCGAGGCCTCGGTGTACTGCAGGCCCCAGTAGATGCAGGCGAACTCGGCCGCGAAGGTGCCGCCGGCCAGCAGGCCGCCGGTGAGGGTGCCGTTGCGCAGGCTCAGCGAGATGCCGCGCGCGCCGGCCCACAGCGCCACCAGCATCGCCGCGCCCACCGAGCGCGCACCGGCCTGCAGCAGCGGCGGAATCTCGGTCAGCGTGGCCTTGGTCACCACATGGTTCAGGCCCCACAGCGCGCAGCAGCCCACCAGGGTGACGATGGCCAGCGCATCGAGCTGGGAACGGCGGTCGGTCATCGGGCCGATGCTACGGGCTGGCCGGCGGCGGCCGGTCTGCAGCGCTGCCCACGCCGCAGGCCAGGGCGCACAGCCAGCCGGCCAGCGTGCCGCTGGCATGGGCGGCCGGGGCGACCGGGAAGTCCCAGCCGGCCACCTGGTGCAGCGGGCCCTGCCACGGCGCTTCCAGCCACAGCTTGGCCAGCAGGCCGGCGGCCAGCGCGGCACCGATGGCGCGCCGGCGCCCGCGGTCGCCGCGCAGCAGCTGCCAGGTGACCACCGCCACCGCCGCATGCAGCACGCCCGACAGGCCGCCGTAGGCGGTGAGTGCCGGCTGTGCCAGCAGCCCCAGCTGGGTCAGCGGCCAGGCCAGCGCCCAGGCCACGGCCGCCCGTCGGCCGCAGCCGGCGGCCCGGCCCAGCAGCGCCACCACCGCGGTGGCGGCCAGGTTGCCCGCCAGGTGCAGCGGGCTCAGGTGCACCCAGGCCGCGGTCACGCTGCGCCAGGGCTCGCTGAAGGCCAGCGGTGGCTGCCAGTTGATGCGCGACGGGTCGACCGCCTGCGCCAGCAGTGCGCCCAGCGCCGCCGCCCCGCACAGGCCGGCCCAGTGCACCCAGGCGGGCAGCGCCGCCAGCCGCAGGCTCAGCCGAAGACGGCCTGCCACAGCGCCAGGATGGCGTCGCACTCGCGGGCCAGCGTGTCGGGCTCGACCTGGGTGGGTCGCTCGTCCAGCCGCGCCGCATGCTGGGCGCGGCGCAGCTCGCGGTAGGCATCGGCGGCGGCCTGGCCCACGCCGGCCGGCAGCAGGCCGGCGGCCTCGGCCCGCTGCAGCAGGGCGATGTTGCCGGCGTTGTCCAGCAGCGCGGGGTGGCGCTGACCGTGGGCCAGCACGAGGTACTGCACCGCGAACTCGGCGTCCATCATGCCGCCGGCGCTGTGCTTGACGTCGTAGCGCCCGTCCTTCACCGGCCGGGCCGCGCGCACCTTCTCGCGCATCTCCAGCACCTCGCGCTGCAGCCCGGCGGGGTCGCGCGGGGTGGCCAGCACCTGGCGGCGCACCGCGTCGAAACGCGCCGCCAGCGCGGGTGATCCGGCGCAGAAGCGCGCGCGGGTCAGCGCCTGGTGCTCCCAGGTCCAGGCGGTGTTGCCGCCGCGGCCCACCTGGTAACGCTCGAAGCTGTGGATCGACGTGACCAGCAGGCCGGAATTGCCGTTGGGCCGCAGCGCGGTGTCGATGTCGAATAGCTCGCCGGCGGCGGTGCGCAGCGTCAGCCAGGTGATCAGCTTGCGCACGAAGTGGCCGTAGGCCTCCTGCGCGCGATCCGGGTCGGACTCGTCGGTGTCGTCGTACAGGAACACCACGTCCAGGTCGCTGCCGTAGCCCAGCTCCTTGCCGCCCAGCTTGCCGTAGGCGATGACGGCAAACGTGGGCACCGGCCGGTGGTGCTGGCGCAGCCGCGGCCAGGCCCAGCGCAGCGTGCAGTCGAGCGTGGCGTCGGCCAGTGCCGACAGGTCGTCGGCCACCTGCTCGACGGTGATCAGGCCTTCCACGTCGCGCACCAGGGTGCGGAACACCTCGGCATGGTGGGCATGGCGCAGGGTGTCGAGCAGGGCGTCTTCGTTGTCCTCGCCGGCGCGCTGCCAGGCCTGGTGGCGGTCATCCAGCCCGGCGATGTACTCCGCGGCGTTGAAGCGCTCGTGCAGCAGGCGTTCGTCCGACAGCTCGTCGATCACGCCGGGGTGGCGCATCAGGTACTGCATCGGCCAGCGCGCCAGGCCCAGCAGGCGCAGCAGGCGGCGCAGCACCTCGGGCCGCTCGGCCAGCAGGGCCAGGTAGCTGTCGCGGCGCAGCAGCGGTTCGAGCCAGTCGATGAAGCGCAGGGCGGCGGCCTCGGTGCAGTCGCCGTCGTCGACGCAGGCGCCGGTGCGCTGGACCAGCCGGCCCAGGCGCAGCTTGCTCTCGTCGCGCAGCGCCAGCACGCGCGGCTGCTCGCGCCAGGGCTGGATGCGTTCGGCCAGGCCGGGCGGCAGGCGCTCCAGCAGCCCTTCGCTGTCAATGGCCTGCGGCCCGGGGCCACAGTTCTTGCAGCCGCTGCGCGGGGCGCCGCCCTGGCTGTCGTGCAGCAGGGCGTCGAATTCATTGGCCACCAGCTCGCGGATCTCGCACAGCCGGTCGAGCAGGCCGCAGGCCTGCGACAGGCGGGCGTCGGCGTCGTCGCACAGGCCCAGCGAGCGGGCGATCCAATCGAGATCGGCGTCGTTGGTCGGCAGCAGGTGGGTCTGCTGGTCGTCCAGGAACTGGATGCGGTGCTCCACCTGGCGCAGGAACACATAGGCCTGGTCGAGCTTGCGCGCGGTCTCGGGCTTCATCAGCCCGCGGCCGGCCAGCTTGTGCAGGCTCTTGAGGGTGCTGCGGGTGCGGATCTCGGGAAACTGCCCGCCGCGCACCACCAGCAGCAGCTGCACGATGAACTCGATCTCGCGGATGCCGCCGCGCGAGAGCTTCACGTCGTTCGCGCGCTCGGGCCGGCCGGCGGCGCGGCGCTGGGCCTCTTCACGGATCTTGCGGTGCAGCTGGCGCAGGCCTTCGAAGATGCCGTAGTCCAGGTAGCGCCGGTAGACGAAGTGCGACACCAGCGCCCGCAGCGGCAGGGCCCGCCCGCTGGTGACGGCCGCACGCGGTGCCACCACCCGGCTCTTGAGCCAGGCAAAGCGCTCCCATTCGCGGCCCTGCACCTGGAAGTACTCTTCCAGCATGCCCATGCTGACCACCGGCGGGCCCGAGTTGCCGTTGGGCCGCAGCGCCAGGTCGACACGGAAGACGAAGCCGTCGTCGGTGGTGTCGCCAATCAGCGCATACAGCCGCTTGGCCACCTGGGTGAAGTATTCATGCGCGCTGACTTGCACCGAGCCGTCGGTCTGGCCGTCGTCCTCGTACACGTAGATCAGGTCGATGTCGGACGACACGTTCAGCTCGCGCGCGCCGAGCTTGCCCATGCCGATGATCCAGAAGTCGATCACGCGGCCTTGCGCGTCGCGCGGGGCGCCGTGGCGGGCGTCCTGCACGGCGCGGGCGGCGGCCAGGGCGATCTCCAGCGTGGCCTCGGCCAGCGCCGTCATCGTGTGGGTGATGTGGTCCAGCGGTGCGGCCTGCTCCACGTCCAGCACCGCCAGCCGCTCCAGCACCAGCTGGCGCGCCACCCGCAGCGCCGACGGCAGCGCACGGCCACCGGCCTGCAACTGCCCCACCAGCGTGGTGATGGCCTCGGCGTCGGGCAAGCCCGGTGGCAGCAGCGGCAGATCGGCCGCATAGCGGCGCCGGATGCGTTGCACGAAGCGGCTGTGGTCGGCCGCCGCGCGCGGGGCGGACGTGTCCGGCAGGTGAAGTTCGGAACCCATGGGGCGCCCGGGGCTCTGTGCTAGATTGCCCCGCAGCCCGGCGCCACGCGGTGCCGGGCCGGGACGCAGGGGCCGCAAAGACCGCACGGGCTGCACAGTGGCAGGCTGCATTCAGGCACTGCGCTCCGGTTCTCGCTCCTCATTCATGCCTCACTCGTCGTTGTCAGCTGCGGTGCGCCAACCGGCCGGCCGGTGGTGGCGCCCATCCTGGCCGGGCTGGCTGCGCACCCTCGGTCGCTGGGCCTGGCTTGTTGCATGGGGCTTGGTCTTGGCAGGTGTGGCCGCTGCTGTGGCGGCCTGGGTCAGCCTGCATGCCTGGATTCTGCCGCGTCTGGATGAATGGCGCCCGCGGGTGGAAGTGCTGGCCACGCGGGCATTGGGGCATCCGGTGCAGATCGGGCAACTGGCTGCGCAGGGCGGTGGCTGGCTGCCCAGCTTCCAGCTGCAGGACGTGGTGCTGCGCGACGCCGCCGGCCGCGAGGCGCTGCGCCTGCCGCGGGTGCAGGCCGCGCTGTCGGTGCCGTCGCTGCTGGGCCTGCAGCTGCG
>JAGOBT010000381.1:1984-4209 GCA_017999135.1 Burkholderiaceae bacterium | reverse complement strand
CCGGTTTCGGGGGCCAGGTTCTCAACGACGGCGTTCATGGGGGCTCCTGCAAAGGGTCAGCGCCCGCTGGCGGCGGGCTGGAAAGGCCTAAATCCTACTACGGCCATCGGGAAATCGGGGCGATGCGGCAATGCCCAAGCACCGGTCATGGGGATCGGCGCCGTGCGCCCAACACGTGCGCCCACAAAAAAGCCGCCCGAGGGCGGCTTTGCGGGCGTCGGCCAAAGCCGATCAGCGCTTGCTGAACTGCTTGCGGCGGCGGGCGCCGTGCAGACCAACCTTCTTCCGCTCGACCTCACGCGCATCACGCGTGACGAAGCCGGCGTGGCTGAGATCGGGCTTCAGCGTCGCGTCGTAGTCGATCAGGGCGCGGGTGATGCCGTGGCGCACCGCGCCGGCCTGGCCGGATTCACCGCCACCGCGCACGTTGACCTTGATGTCGAACGCCGTCTCGTTGTTCGTCAGCAGCAGGGGCTGCTTGACGATCATGATCGAGGTCTGGCGGCCGAAGTAGTCGCTCACGGGCTTGCCGTTCACGACGATCTGGCCTTCGCCACGCTTGATGAACACGCGTGCCACCGAAGACTTGCGGCGGCCGGTGCCGTAGTTCCAATTGCCGATCATCACCGCTCCTTAGTTTCCGAGGGCCGGAATGTCCAGCACCTTCGGCTGCTGGGCGGTGTGCGGGTGCGAACCACCGGCGTACACCTTCAGCTTCTTGATCATCGCGTAGCCCAGCGGGCCCTTGGGCAGCATGCCCTTCACAGCCTTCTCGATGGCGCGGCCGGGGTGCTTGGCCTGCATTTCCTTGAAGCTGGTGGCATGGATGCCGCCCGGATGGCCGGAATGCCGGTAGTACATCTTGTCTTCGGCTTTGGCGCCGGTGACACGGATCTTGTCGGCATTGACGACGATGATGAAATCACCGGTATCGACGTGAGGCGTGTAAATGGCCTTGTGCTTGCCGCGCAAACGGAGTGCCACTTCGCTGGCAACACGTCCGAGCACCTTGTCGGTGGCATCAAGCACAAACCACTCGTGCGTCACCTCGGCCGGCTTGGCGCTGAAGGTCTTCATGAGGGTCTTTCGGGTTCGGCCGGCACCCACCATGGGCGCCGATCCTGCGACGGCACTTCGGTGACCAGCTGCATCTGCCTCGGAACCGCTTATCAGGGCGGCCTCTCGGCTGGATTGCAATGCTGCACGGCAGGCGCACAGCGTGTCACCACCCCGCCATCCTGGGGGCAGCCGAGCATTATAGCCAGACATCAGCCCTCGGCGGCGCCCCAACCCGTGGAACAACGACAGTGTGGCCTGCCAGCGCGCCCGCACGCGGCGGGTCGGCTTGCCTTAGTATCAGGGTTTACACCAATTCAGGACCTGACCATGCCCACAGCATCCGTGTCGCCCAGCACCGACCGCACCGCGGCCGGCGCAGCGCTGCCGCCGGCATCGGGCCCAGCGCCCGACGATGACGGTGCGCCGCGCTTCGCGCCGTGGATCCCGATCCGCTCGCTCGCGCCGCGCCACCGCGACCGCATCGCCGCGCACCTGCTGGCGCTGCCCGAGCATGACCGTTACCTGCGCTTCGGCTACGCGGCGGGGGATGCCCAGATCCAGCGCTATGTCGACGGGCTGGACTTCGACCAGGACGAAGTGTTCGGCGTGTTCAACCGCCGGCTGGTGCTGATCGCGCTGGCCCACCTGGCCTACCCGCGGCCGCACCAGGCCGCCGGCCCCAAGGCGGCCGAGTTCGGCGGGTCGGTGCTGCCGCAGGTGCGTGGGCGCGGCTACGGCGCGCGGCTGTTCGAGCACGCCATGCTGCACGCACGCAACCGCGGGCTGGACACGATGTTCATCCACGCACTCAGCGAGAACACCACCATGCTGCACATCGCCCGGCGCGCCGGCGCGGTGGTGCAGCGCGACGGCAGCGAGAGCGAGGCCTTCCTGAAGCTGCCGCACGACACGCTGGCCTCGCGGATGGAGCAGTGGGTGGGCGAAGGCGCGGCGGCGCTGGACTACAGCCTCAAGCAGCAGTCGGCCCTGGTCGACGGCTTGATCGACGCCATCGGCGAAGTGCGCCAGGGCCTGGCCTGCCGCGCCGCCAAGGACTGACGCCCGCCTGCCGGGCCGCGGCGAACCCCAGCCACTCCGCAGCAACCCCGTTGCGGCGGGTTGCCCGCCTGTGCGCCAATGCCGGGATGCCAGCCACCCGGAGCCCC
>JAGOBT010000381.1:0-1884 GCA_017999135.1 Burkholderiaceae bacterium | reverse complement strand
GCCGCGCCGCCAAGGACTGACGCCCGCCTGCCGGGCCGCGGCGAACCCCAGCCACTCCGCAGCAACCCCGTTGCGGCGGGTTGCCCGCCTGTGCGCCAATGCCGGGATGCCAGCCACCCGGAGCCCCCGCGCATGACCACCCCGCTGCCCACCGGCGTCTTCAACTACCTGGAACTCGACCGCGTGCACTTCGGCACGCCGGCGGCCGAGGCGCTGCAGGCCGAAGCCACGCAGCGCGGCGCGCAGCGCATCTTCGTGGTCACCAGCAAATCGCTGAACCGCAAGACCGACGCGGTGACGGCGGCGCTGTCGCGCATCCAGCCGCAGGTGGTGGGCCTGTTTGACGAATGCGTGGAGCACACGCCGCGCGATACGGTCATCGCCGTGGCGAATGCGGTGCGTGCCGCCCAGGCCGACCTGATCGTCAGCATCGGCGGCGGCACGGTGATCGACACGGTGAAGGTGGCGCTGGTGGCATTGGCCGAGAACCTGAGCCGCATCGAGCAGCTGGACGACTGGCACATGCGCGTGGCGCCCGACGGCAGCCGCGTGACGCCGCAGCCGCGCAACCCGCCCTGCCGGCAGATCGCCGTGCCCACCACCTTGTCGGGCGCCGAGTTCAGCGACCTGGGCGGCTGCACCGACACCCGCCACGGCACCAAGCAGGGCTACACCGGCGCCTTCATCGGCGCGGCGGCGGTGATCCTGGACCCGCGCATCACGGTGCACACGCCCGACCGGCTGTGGCTGTCCACCGGCGTGCGGGCGGTCGACCATGCGGTGGAGGCGCTGTGCAGCGTCAATGCCCAGCCGCTGATCGACGCCACCAGCGTGCGGGCGCTGATGCTGCTGGGCCGGTCGCTCAAACGCTATGCCACCGACCCCAGCGATCTGGCCGCCCGGCTGGACGGCCAGATGGGCGCCTGGCTGGCGGCCACCAGCATCCGCCGCACTGAATACGGCGCCAGCC
The DNA here is from genome assembly GCA_017999135.1 of Burkholderiaceae bacterium. Lineage (GTDB taxonomy): Bacteria > Pseudomonadota > Gammaproteobacteria > Burkholderiales > Burkholderiaceae_C > Pseudaquabacterium. Next base: position 914 of record JAGOBT010000381.1, on the reverse strand, counting down.
ACGGCCTGGGCCATGCGCTGGGCGCCGATGCGGGTGTGCCGCACGGCATCACCAGCTGCGTGCTGCTGCCCACGGTGATGCGCCACAACGCCGCCGTGTGCGCGCGCCAGATGGCCGAGATCGCCGCGGCGCTGGGTGATGCGCACCGGCCGGCGGCCGACCAGGTGGAAGAACTGATCGCCAACCTGGGCCTGCCCACGCGCCTGTCGCAGCTGGGCATCGGCCGCGAGCGCCTGGCCATCATCGCCGGCAAGGGCATGGCCAACCCCTGGGTGCACACCAACCCGCGCAAGATCAGCGGGCCGGCTGAGCTGGAAGCGCTGCTGAACCAGGCCTGGGACTGATGCAGGCCACCACCTGGCCTGCCATCGACGACGCGCGCCGGGCGGATGGCGCGGCGCGGCTGCCCTTCTTCATCCAGGACGCCGGCCGCCCGCGGGCCGCGGGGTCGGTGGCGCGCGCCCACCTGCCGGCGCTGGCACGGTGGCAGTCAGTGCTGCAGGTCGCCGACCATGGGCTGACGCTGCACTGCCCCGCCGCCGACCGCGTGGCCCTGCTGGGTGAGATCAACCAGCGGCTGCGCGCCGACGGGCTGATCGTGGCCTGGCGCGACGAGTCCTTCGCCGTGCCCGCACTGGACGACGGCCACCTGCTGGCCACCTTCGAGCGCGCGGCGTCGCGCTTCTGGGGCACGCTGACCTTCGGCGCGCACTGCAACGGCTATCTGGCGGATGCCGATGGCCGGCCCAGCCACCTGTGGATCGCCCAACGGGCCTTCACCAAGCCCACCGACCCCGGCTTGCTGGACAACCTGGTGGGCGGCGGCGTGCCGCATGGCCAGAGCCCGGCCGCCTGCGTGGTGCGCGAAGGCTGGGAGGAAGCCGGCCTCACGCCCGTGCAGATGGCCGGCCTGC
>JAGOBT010000380.1 GCA_017999135.1 Burkholderiaceae bacterium | reverse complement strand
GCGCAAGGCCGGCCTGCGTGAACAGGTGATGGTCGACTGCTCGCATGCCAACTCGTCCAAGCAGCACCAGCGTCAGATCGCCGTGGCGGCCGACGTGGCTGCGCAGCTGGCCGCCGGTGAGCGCCGCATCATCGGCGTGATGGTCGAAAGCCACCTGCATGCCGGCCGGCAGGACCTGAAGCCGGGCGTGCCGCTGCAGCCCGGCGTGTCGATCACCGATGCCTGCATCGGCTGGGACGACACCGCGCCGTTGCTGCACCAGCTGGCGGACGCGGTGCGGGCGCGCCGGGGCGGGTCATGACCGCCATCAAACCCCCGAAGATCCCCGAGAGCGTGCTGGTGGTGATCCACACGCCCGACCTGCAGGTGCTGCTGATCGAGCGCGCCGACAAGCCCGGCTACTGGCAGAGCGTGACCGGCAGCAAGGACAGCCTGGACGAGCCCACGCTGGAGACCGCCATCCGCGAGGTGGCCGAGGAGACCGGCATCGTCGTCGGCAGCCCGGCCGTGCCGCTGTCGGCGCTGCGCGACTGGGGCCTGCGCAATGTCTACGAGATCTACCCGGTCTGGCGCCACCGCTATGCCCCGGGCGTGACCCACAACACCGAGCATGTGTTTGGGCTCACCGTGCCCGCTGGCACGCCCGTGACCCTGGCCCCGCGCGAGCACCTGCAGTTCACCTGGCTGCCCTGGCAGGCAGCGGCCGACCGCTGCTTCTCGCCCAGCAACGCCGAGGCGGTGCTGCATCTGCCGCGCCTGGGCGGGGTGGCCGGCGCCACGGCATGATGGCGGCCATGCGCGGCCCGCACTTCACCCATTCCCGCCTGACCGCCCAGGGCCTGAGCCTGGGCGGCCCGCCCACCCAGCACACCAGCGACGTGCTGCGCGTGGCCACCTACAACATCCACAAGGGCGTGCGCGGTGTCGGCCCGCGCAAGCGGCTGGAAATCCACAACCTGGGCCTGGGCATCGAGGCGCTGGACGCCGACCTGGTGTGCCTGCAGGAAGTGCGGCTGTTCGAAAAGCGCGATGCCACCCGCTTCACCCGCACCCACCTGGGCTGGCCCGACGAAGGCCAGGCCGACTACCTGGCACCCGAAGGCTACAGCGTGGCCTACCGCACCAATGCCACCACCCGCCACGGCGAGCATGGCAATGCGCTGCTGTCGCGCTGGCCGATCGGCGACATCGGCCACCACGACGTCAGCGACCACCGCTTCGAGCAGCGTGGCCTGCTGCATGTGCCGGTGTGGTGGCAGGGTGTGGAGGTGCACGCCGTGGTGGCCCACCTGGGGCTGATCCACGCCAGCCGGGTGCGCCAGGTCGAGCGCCTGGCGGCCTTCATCGCCGCCGAGGTGCCGGCCGGTGCGCCGCTGCTGGTGGCCGGTGACTTCAACGACTGGGGCGAGAAGCTCGACGGCCCGATGCGTGCCATCGGCCTGGGCCGCGCCCGCGCCGGTGGCGAGCGGGCGCAGCGCACCTTTCCGTCGGCGGTGCCGCTGTTTTCGCTGGACCGCGTCTACACCCGCGGCCTGGCCTGCGTCTCCGCCACCGTGCCGCGCAACAGCGGCTGGGCGCGCATGTCCGACCACTTGCCGCTGCTGGTGGAGCTTCGGCTGGATTGATGGACCCTGCGCCCACCGGTCCCACCGCCTCGGCCCAGCTCACCGGTGGCAACCGGGTGCAGTTGCTGGCCGGCGGCGACGCGCTGTTCCCGGCCATGTGCGCGGCCATCGCGGCCGCCCGCCACCGCGTGTGGCTGGCCACCTACATCTTCCATGACGACCCGGCTGCCGAGACCGTGGCCCGGGCGTTGGCCGACGCGGCCCGGCGCGGCGTGCAGGTGGGTGTGGTGGTCGACGGCTTCGGCAGCATGGCCACGCTGCCGGCCCTGCGCCGCTGGCTGGATGCCGCTGGCGTGCAACTGGTGGTGTTCCGGCCGCTGGATCGGTGGTGGCGACTGCTGCACCCGGGCCAGTTGCGCCGGCTGCACCAGAAGCTGTGCGTGGTCGATGGTGAACAGGGCTTCGTTGGCGGCATCAACCTCATCGACGACCGCAACGACCTGAACCACGGCTGGTCTGACCGCCCCCGGCTGGACTTTGCCGTGGCCGTGCAGGGCCCGGTGGTGGCACAGATGGCGCAGACGGCGCGCGCCATGCACACCCGCGCCCGCCTGGGCGCCGATTGGCGCGACGAAGCCGTGCAGCTGGCCCGCAGCGCCGAGCCGGTGGCTCGTGTGCGGCGCATCCTGGCGCGCCTGAAGGTGCGCCCGCCAGCCTCGGCCGATGCCCTGGCGTCGCTGCAACCGGTGCGGGCCGCCTTTCTGGTGCGCGACAACCTGCGCCAGCGCCGTGCCATCGAGCAGGCCTACATCGCCGCCATCAGCCAGGCCCGGCAGCGGCTGGTGCTGGTGTGTCCGTACTTCTACCCTGGCCGCCTGTTCCGCCGCGCGCTGCGGCAGGCGGCGCTGCGCGGCGTGCAGGTGCGCCTGCTGCTGCAAGGCAAGGCCGACTACCGCTTCGCCGCGCTGGCCGCCCAGGTGCTGTACGACGAGATGCTGGCCAGCGGCGTGCGCGTGTTCGAGTACATGCCCGCCTTCCTGCATGCCAAGGTGGCCGTCATCGACGACGACTGGGCCACCGTGGGCAGCAGCAACATCGACCCGCTGAGCCTGCTGCTGAACCTGGAGGCCAACCTGATCGTGCGCGACCAGGCTTTTGCGGCGCAGTTGGCGCTGCAGGTGGAAGCCGGCTTCATGGACGCCCGCGAGGTGCTGCGCCCGCCGGTGGCCGGCGGCTGGTGGGGCACGCTGCAGCGTGGCTTCGTGGCCTGGGCGGCGCACTGGTTCCTGCGGCTGGCTGGTTTGAGCGGGCGCTATTGATGCCCGCCGACGACCTGATCACCCTGCGCCCGGCTGGCCTGTACTGCGCTGCGGGCGATTTCTACATCGACCCCTGGCGCCCTGTGCACCGGGCGGTGATCACCCATGCCCACGCCGACCATGCCCGCGCCGGCCATGGCCATGTGCTGGCCACGGCGGTCAGCGCAGGCGTGCTGCGCAGCCGCCTGGGCGCCGGCCTGCACCTGCAGGGCCTGGCCTACGGCGAGGCGGTGCTGCACAACGGCGTGCAGATCAGCCTGCACCCGGCCGGCCATGTACTGGGTTCGGCCCAGGTGCGGGTGGAACATGCCGGCCGGGTGTGGGTGGCCTCGGGCGACTACTTCCTGAGCGCGCACGACGACACCAACCCCACCTGCCCGCCGTTCGAGCCGGTGCGCTGCCACTGTTTCATCACCGAGTCCACCTTCGGCCTGCCGATCTACCGCTGGCGGCCCCAGGCCGAGGTGCTGGCCGAGGTGGACGCCTGGTGGCGCGCCAACGCCGCCGCCGGCCGGCCCAGCCTGCTGATGGCCTACAGCTTCGGCAAGGCGCAGCGCCTGCTGGCGGGGGTGGACGCGTCGATCGGGCCCATCGTCGTGCACGGTGCCGTGCAGCCGATCAACGCCGCCTACCGGGATGCGGGCGTGCCCCTGCCCGCCACCCGGCTGCTGGCCGATCTGCCCACCGGCCCGGCGCGTGCCCAGGCCCTGCGCGGCGCCCTGGTGGTGGCGCCGCCGTCGGTGCATGCCAGCGCCTGGGCGCGCGGGCTGGGCGACTTCAGCGACGGCTTCGCCAGCGGCTGGATGCAGCTGCGCGGTGCCCGCCGCCGCCATGGCGTGGACCGCGGCTTCGTGCTGAGCGACCACGCCGACTGGCCCGGCCTGCAGCGGGCCATCGCTGCCACCGGGGCCGAGCGGGTGATCGTCACCCACGGTCAGGAGGCAGTGATGGTGCGATGGCTGCGCGAGCAGGGGCTGGACGCGGCGTCCTTCCGGACCGAGTTCGGCGCCGAGGGGGGTGACCTGCCGGCCACTGCAGCCCCGCCGGCCGAACCGTCACCCATCCCGGCCACGGGCGCCGCCTGATGCGCCGCTTTGCCGCCCTGTACGCGGCGCTGGACGCCAGCACCAGCACCGACGCCAAGGTGGCCGCGCTGGTGCAGTACCTGGCCGATGCACCTCCGGCCGATGCCGCCTGGGGCGTGTTCTTCCTGGCTGGCGGCAAGCCGCGCCAGACCGTGCCCACCGCGCTGCTGCGGGCCGAGGCCACCGCGCTGGCCGGCATCCCCGACTGGCTGTTCGAGGCCAGCTACCAGGCCGTGGGCGA
>JAGOBT010000379.1 GCA_017999135.1 Burkholderiaceae bacterium | reverse complement strand
AACATCTTCCCCGGCGACATGCTGTGGAAGAACTTCGGCGTCACCCGCCACGGCAAGGTGGTGTTCTACGACTACGACGAGATCGAGTACATCACCGACTGCAACTTCCGGCGTGTGCCCGCCCCGCGCAACGAGGAAGACGAGATGTCCGGCGAGATCTGGTACTCGGTCGGCCCCAAGGACGTGTTCCCCGAGACCTTCGAGCCCTTCCTGCTGGGCAACCCTGCCGTGCGCCAGGTGTTCATGAAGCACCATGCCGACCTGCTGGACGCCGCCTTCTGGCAAGGCCACAAGGAACGCATCAAGGCCGGCCATGTGCATGATGTGTTCCCGTACGACCAGCACAAGCGCTTTGCCCACACCCGCGCCACGTCGGCCTCGATGTAGGCCGCCGCACCCTGTCTTCCACCCCACCACCGGAGCCCGCCATGGCCGATTCCATCGTCATCGTCTCTGCTGCCCGCACGCCCATCGGTGGCCTGCTGGGTGATTTCTCGTCGCTCGCCGCCTGGGAACTGGGCGCGGTGGCCATCCAGGCTGCGGTGCAGCGCGCCGGTGTGCCGGGTGATGCGGTGGATGAAGTGCTGATGGGCAACTGCCTGATGGCCGGCCAGGGCCAGGCCCCGGCGCGCCAGGCGGTGCGCAAGGCCGGCCTGCCCGACAGCGCCGGCGCCGTCACGCTCAGCAAGATGTGCGGCAGCGGCATGCGCACCATGATGTTCGCCCACGACATGCTGACCGCCGGCAGCGCCAGCGTGATGGTGGCCGGCGGCATGGAGAGCATGACCAATGCGCCGCACCTGATGTTCGCCCGCAAGGGCGTGAAGTACGGCGCCGCCCAGATGTTCGACCACATGGCCATGGACGGCCTGGAAGACGCCTACGAGCGCGGCAAGGCCATGGGCGTGTTCGCCGAGCAGTGCGTCGACAAGTACCAGTTCAGCCGCGAAGCGCAGGACCAGTACGCCATCACCTCCACCACCCGCGCCAAGCAGGCCAACGAGGATGGCAGCTTCGACTGGGAGATGGCCCCGGTCACCATCGCTGGCAAACCCGGCGACAAGGCCGGCACCGTGGTCAAGTTCGACGAGCAGCCGTTCAAGGCCAAGCTCGACAAGATCCCTGGCCTGAAGCCGGCGTTCAAGAAGGACGGCACCATCACCGCCGCCAACGCCAGCAGCATCTCCGACGGCGCCGCCGCGCTGGTGCTGATGCGTGAATCCACCGCCCGCGCCATGGGCGTGACGCCCATCGCCCGCATCGTCGCCCATGCGGTGCATGCGCAGGCCCCGGCCTGGTTCGCCACCGCGCCGGCTGGTGCCATCACCAAGGTGCTGAAGCAGTCGGGCTGGGACGCCAAGAGCGTGAACCTGTGGGAAGTGAACGAGGCCTTCGCCGCCGTCACCATGGCCGCGATGCATGAGTTCGACCTGCCGCACGACATCGTCAACGTGCATGGCGGCGCCTGTGCGCTGGGCCATCCCATCGGCGCCAGCGGCGCGCGCATCGTCGTCACCCTGCTGGGCGCGCTGAAGAAGCGCAACCTCAAGCGCGGCGTGGCGGCGCTGTGCATCGGCGGCGGCGAGGCCACCGCGCTGGCGGTGGAACTGCTGTGACGGCGCTGCCCGCCACGGCCACACGGGAAACCGCATCGCGATGGACATCCTGATCATCGGCGCGTCGCGCGGCATCGGCTTCGAGCTGGCCCGGCAATGCCTGGCCGACGGCGACCGCGTGGTGGCCACCGCGCGCGACGATGCCGGCCTGGCCCGCCTGGCAGCGCTGGGGGCCGACCCCCTGAAGCTGGACGTGGCCAGCGCCGCCGGCTGTGCCGGCCTGGCCTGGCCGATCGACGGCGCGCAGTTTCACCAGGTGTGGCTGGTGGCCGGTGTCTACGGCCCGCGCAGCAGCGGCCTGCAGGCGCCGACGGACGACGAATTCGACAGCGTGATGCACACCAACGTGCTGGCGGCGATGCGCCTGCTGCCGCAACTGGCCGATGCGCTGGCACCGGGCGCCAGGCTGGCGGTGCTGTCGTCGCGCATGGGCTCCATCGGCCTGCGCAACAGCCCCAGCGGCTGGCTGTACCGCGCGTCGAAGGCGGCGCTGAACTCGGTGCTCAAGGATGTCTCGCTGGTCTTGGCCGGCCGCGCCATCTGCGTCAGCCTGCACCCCGGCTGGGTGCAGACCGACATGGGCGGCGGCAGCGCCGACCTGGCAGTGGCGCAGAGCGTGGCCGACCTGCGCGCCACCGTCGCCCGGCTGGGCCCGGCCGACAACGGCGGCTTCTTCAACCACGACGGCCAGCCGCTGGCCTGGTGAACCTGCCGTCGTCAGCCCCCCGATCCAGGAGATGATCCCCCATGCTGCTCAGTGACGACCACCGCGCGGTGCAAGAGGCCGTGCGCCAGTACGTGCAGGCCGAGATCGCCCCGCATGCCGCCGCCTGGGACAAGAGCCACCAGTTCCCGGCAGCGCAGCTGAAAGGCCTGGCCGGCCTGGGCTGCTATGGCGTGGCCGTGCCCGCCGAGCAGGGCGGGGCAGGGCTGGACTACCTGGCGCTGGCGCTGATCCTGGAAGAAGTTGCCGCGGGTGACGGCGCCACCAGCACCGTGGTCAGCGTCAACAACTGCCCGGTGTGCTCCATCCTGATGGCCTTCGGCAATGCCGACCAGCAGGCGCGCTTCCTGCAGCCGCTGGCGCGTGGCGACATGCTGGGCGCCTTCTGCCTGACCGAGCCGCATGTGGGCAGCGAGGCGGGCGGGCTGAAGACCACCGCCGTGCGGGACGGCGACCACTACGTGCTCAACGGCGTCAAGCAGTTCATCACCAGCGGCAAGAATGGCGATGTCGCCATCGTCATGGCCGTCACCGACAAGGCCGCCGGCAAGAAGGGCATCAGCGCCTTCCTGGTGCCCACCAGCACGCCCGGCTACACCGTGGCGCGGGTGGAAGACAAGATGGGCCAGCATGCCAGCGACACCGCGCAGATCGTCTTCGACAACTGCCGCGTGCCGGTCGAGAACCGCCTGGGCGCCGAAGGCCAGGGCCTGAAGATCGCGCTGTCGGGGCTGGAGGGCGGCCGCATCGGCATTGCCAGCCAGGCGCTGGGCATGGCACGTGCGGCCTTTGACTACGCGCTGGCCTACAGCAAGGACCGCGTCGCCTTCGGCGTGCCGATCTTCGAGCACCAGGCGGTGCAGTTCAAGCTGGCCGACATGGCCACCCGCATCGAGGCCACGCGCCAGCTGATCTGGCATGCCGCCTCGCTGAAGGACGCTGGCCTGCCCTGCCTGAAGGAAGCCGCCATGGCCAAGCTGATGGCCAGCGAGATGGCTGAAGCCGTCTGCTCCGGCGCCATCCAGGTGCTGGGCGGCTACGGCTACTTGAGCGACTTTCCGGTGGAGCGCATCTACCGCGATGTGCGGGTGTGCCAGATCTACGAGGGCACGTCCGAGGTGCAGAAGATCCTGATCGGCCGCGCGCTCGCCTGATTTCTTGTTTTTTGGAAATTGAGTTCCAGTAAACTGGAATTCATGGATGTCACCGATCGTCTTGCCCGCCGCCTGCAGGGCCTGCGCAGCGCGCAAGGCCTGTCGCTGGATGCGCTGGCCGCGCGCAGCGGCGTCAGCCGCTCCAACATTTCGCTGATCGAGCGCGGCCAGAGCAGCCCTACCGCGACCGTGCTCGACAAACTCAGCGCGGCGCTGGGTGTCACGCTGGCCGCGTTGTTCGAAGAGCCACCCGCCACCGCTGCGCTGCCCAGCCCGCTGGCCCGCCGTGCCGACCAGCCGCTGTGGACCGACCCGGCCTCGGGCTACCAGCGCCGCAACCTGTCGCCGGCCGTGCCGGCGCCGATCCAGCTGGTCGAGGTGGAGTTCCCGCCCGGCGAGCGTGTGGCCTACGAGACCGGCCCGCGGCCGGCGGCGGTGCACCAGCAGGTGTGGGTCATCGCCGGCTGCATGCAGCTGACCGTCGGCGCCGACACCTGGCTGCTGCAGGCCGGTGACTGCCTGGCCATGCAGCTCGACCAGCCCACGCTGTTTCACAACCCCGGTGACCAGCCCGCCCGCTACCTGGTGGCGCTGGCCAGCGGGCCGTTTCCGCCCCTGCCCCGAGGTGCCGCATGACCAACCCCATCACCCTCCGCACATTGGATGCCACCGAAGCGGCCGCCGCCGTGCCCGCGCTGGCCAACGTGCTGATCGACTGCGTGCACGG
>JAGOBT010000018.1 GCA_017999135.1 Burkholderiaceae bacterium | reverse complement strand
GCGGCTTCGGGCGGCGCATCGACTTCGACTACGTGCTGCAGGCAGCGCAGATCGCCAAGGCGGTGCCCAACAAGCCGGTCAAGCTGGTGTGGAGCCGTGAAGACGACATGCAGCATGACTTCTACCGTCCACTGGGCGTGCACCAGATCGCGGCAGCCCTGGGTGCCGACGGCAAGCCGACGGCGCTGACCTGGCGTGTGGCGTCGCAGTCGGTCACTGCCCGGGCTTTCGGCCTGCCGCCCGAGGCACCGGACGGCCTGATGACCGAAGCCGCCACGCCGCTCTACGCCATCCCGGCCATCCGGCAAGACGTCGTCAAGCACGATGTCGGCATCCGGGTGGGCTATTGGCGCGCGGTCAGCCACAACATGAACGCCTTCGCCAACGAGAGCTTCATCGACGAGTGCGCCGCCGCGGCCGGCAAGGACCCGGTGGCCTACCGCTTGTCGATGCTGGACGCACAGCCGCGCATGGCCAACGTGCTGAAGCAGGCCGCCGCCACGGCAGGCTGGAATACGCCGGCGCCGGCCGGCCGCTTCCGCGGCGTGTCGATGATGGAGGGCTACGACACCTACATGGCGCAGGTGGCCGAGATCTCCATCAAGGATGGCGCGCCGGTGGTGCACAAGGTGACGGTGGTGGCCGACCTGGGCGCCATGGTCAACCCCGACACCGTGCAGGCGCAGATCCAGTCCAGCGTGATCTTCGGCCTGTCGGGCGTGCTGTGGAGCGAGATCACCGTCGACAAGGGCCGGGTGCAGCAGTTCAACTTCGACCGCTTCCGGGTGATGCGCAACAACGAGGCGCCGCAGATCGACATCGTGCTGGTGCCCAGCAAGGACAAGCCCGGCGGCATTGGCGAGCCGGCCACCGCGCTGATCGGCCCGGCCGTGGCCAATGCGGTGTTCGCAGCCACCGGCAAACGGGTGCGCAGGATGCCGCTGACGGCCGAGGCGCTGGCCCAGGCCTGACCGACCTTCCAGCCCGACCGTGGGGCCTGCGGCTGCGAAGCCGCAGGCCCTTCTTGCATGGCGCGTGCCTGGCGCAGGCGCCTGGCCTGAGACAATCTCCCACCATGAGTGAATGGTGGCTGCCAGCCCTGCTGGCCCTGGGCCTGTTGAACCTGCTGGGCCTGGTGTGGCTGGCCAGCCGCCGCACCAACCCGGCCGCCGCGGCCGAGCCGGTGCGCCAGGCGGTGCAGGCCGCCGCCGATGCCCAGCGCGCCCAGACCGAGCGGGCGGCGCGCGACCTGCGCAGCGAACTGCAGGACAGCGCCCGCGCCGGCCGTGCCGAACTGCAGGGCACTCTCGCTACCTTCCAGCAAACCCTGCTGGCCCAGAGCGGCGACGTCGCCCGCACGCAGAACGAGCAGATCGACACCTTCCGCACCCAGCTGGCCACGCTGCAGCAGCAGGTGGTGGCTGCGCTGGCCCAGGCCGGCAGCCAGCTGGCGGCCCAAGGCCTGGCCGCCCGCGAGGCGCAGGACACCGCCCTGCAGCGCCAGGCCATGGCCACCACCGACGCGTTGCAGCGCCTGTCGGCCACGCTGACCGAGCAGCTGAAGGCGCTCAGTGAATCCAACGCGCTGCGCCTGGCCGAGGTACGCCAGGCGGTGGAAGGCCGGCTCACCCAGCTGCAGCAGGGCAACGAGGCCAAGCTGGAGCAGATGCGCGCCACGGTCGACGAGAAGCTGCACGCCACGCTGGAGCAACGCCTGGGTGAAAGTTTCAAGCAGGTGGCCGAGCGGCTGGAGCAGGTGCACAAGGGCCTGGGCGAGATGCAGACCCTGGCGCGTGATGTCGGGTCGCTCAACCGCGTGCTGACCAACGTGAAGAGCCGCGGCATCTATGGCGAGGTGCAGCTCGCCGGCCTGCTGGAGCAGGTGTTCACGCCCGAGCAGTACGCCGCCAACGTGGAGACCATCCCCGGCAGTGGCGCGCGGGTGGAATTCGCCATCCGCCTGCCGGGCCGGCACGGCCAGGCAGGCGGCCCGCCGCTGTGGCTGCCGATCGACGCCAAGTTCCCGCGCGAGGACTACGAGCGCCTGCTCGACGCGCAGGAGCGTGCCGACGTGGCAGCGGTCGAGGCGGCCGGCAAGGCCATCGAGCTGCAGTTCCGGCTGGAGGCCAAGACCATCCGGCAGAAGTACATCGCCGCGCCGCACACCACCGATTTCGCCATCCTGTTCGTGCCCACCGAGAGCCTGTATGCCGAGGCGCTGCGCCGCCCCGGGCTGATGGAGGCGCTGCAGCGCGAGCACAAGATCACCCTGGCCGGACCCACCACGCTGCTGGCCACGCTGACCAGCCTGCAGATGGGCTTTCGCACGCTGGCGCTGGAGCAGCGCAGCGCCGAGGTGTGGGAGGTGCTGGGCGCGGTCAAGACCGAGTTCGGCAAGTTCGGCGATGTGCTGGCCAAGACCAAGAAGAAGCTCGACGAGGCCAGCAAGACCATCGACCAGGCGGAGGTGCGCACCCGCGCCATGGCGCGCCAGTTGCGCACCGTGGAACTGCTGCCCGAGCACAGGGTGCAGCAGTTGCTGCCCGGCCTGCAGACCGACGAACCTGACGACGCCGACGGCGACCGCGCCGGATGAGCGCCGGCCCGTCCGCCGGCCACACCCGCCAGCTGGTGCTGCTGATGGTGGGCCAGATCGCCTTGCATGCGGCGATGGCCGGCCAGCGCATGGCCGCGCCGCTGCAGGCCCTGGACGCCGGCCACAGTGCCTGGACGGTGGGCGTGCTGCTGGCGCTGTTTGCCGCGCTGCCGGTGCTGATCGCCATGCCCGCCGGCCGCATGGCCGACCGCCACGGCTACCACCGGCCGCAATGGCTGGCGGTGGGGCTCAGCATCTTCGGCGTGGCCTGCGCACTGGCGGCCTGCTTTCTGCCGGGCTGGTGGCAGTTCGGCCTGCAGTGCCTGGGCGCGGCGGCGTCGGGCGCCGGCACCAACGTGGGCGTGATCGTGGTGCTGCGCGCCGCCGGGCTGCTGGCCACCGACAGCACCGAGCGCATGAAGGTGTTCAGCTGGCTGGGCATGGCGTTTTCGGGCGCCAATGTGCTGGGGCCGGTGACTGCCGGCTTCCTGATCGACCTGGGCGGCTTTGCCGCCGCCTACGGCGCGCTGCTGGCCATGCCGTTGGTGGCAGTGTGGGTGCTGGGCCAGGTGCCGCGCCAGCCGCGCCAGGCCACCGCGGCGGTGCGCCCGGCCGGTACCGGCCGCTGGGCGCTGCTGGCCACGCCGGGGCTCAAGCGGCTGCTGTTCATCAACTGGCTGCTGTCGGCCAGCTGGGACGTGCACAGCTTCGCCGTGCCGGTGCTGGGCCATGCGCGCGGCTACAACGCCAGCACCATCGGCCTGGTGCTGGGCATCTTCACCGCTGCCGTCACCGTGGTGCGCTTCATCATCCCGATGATCGCCCACCGCCTGCGCGAGGTGACGGTGCTGCGCACGGCGATGGTGATGACGGCCGCCGTGTTCGCCATCTACCCGTTTGCCGGCACGCCCTGGCTGATGGCCGGCTGTGCCACCCTGCTGGGGCTGGCGCTGGGCGCGGTGCAGCCGATGATCATGAGCACCTTGCACCAGATGACGCCGCCCGACCGGCATGGCGAGGCCATCGCCATCCGTTCGATGACGATCAACTTCAGCAGCAGCGTGATGCCGCTGGCCTTCGGCCTGGCCGGCACGGCACTGGGGCCGGGCGCGGTGTTCTGGCTGATGGGCGCGGCCGTGGGCGGCGGCAGCTGGGCGGTGCAGGGGCTGCGGCGGGTGTTTGCCCCAGCGGCGCAGGTGCAGGCGCCGCCTGACTGAGCGCGGCGGCGCGGCGGGTCAAAACCGGATGCCGCCGGCCGCGGGGGCCGGCTCGCGCCGGGTGCTTGGCTCCACCTGCGGCCGCGCCGGCTGGGCGGTGGCCTCGGGCGCCGGGGCCCGCGCCACCAGTGGCGTGGCGGGCCCGGCCGACCAGCCGCGCGGCAGCTTCGATTCCTTCGGGTAACCGGCCAGGTCGAGCGTGGCCTGCCAGTCGGTGTCGAGAAAGCCGCGCAGCGCCTGGCCGCCGACGGTCAGCGACGGCACGGTGCGCCCGTTGGTGATGCGTTGCAGCGCCGCGGTGTCGTCGTCGCTGCTCACCACCCGCTCGCTGAAGGGGATGCCGCGCTGCTGCAGCAGGTTGCGCCCGCTGTCGCAGGGGGGGCAGTCGGGGCTGGTGTACAGCGTGACCGGAAAGCGCTCGGCCACGCCGCGCAGTTCCAGCGGCAGGGGTGCACGGGCTGCGGCCGCAGCGGCCACCGCCGCGCGCAGCGGTTGCACCTGGCCGCCTGGTGGTGGCGGCACCGGTCTGTCGGTGTAGGTGACCTTGCCGTCGGGCCCGACCACCTTGAACTGGGCCAGCGCCGGCCCCGTGGCCACCAGCGCCATGGCGAAGAGGAGAACAGGTTGCAGCCGCATGCCGCGAATCTAGCCCATCTGGGGCTGGCGTGGCGGCCTGATGTCAGGCCATGCCCTGGTGCCGCAGCAGGGCCTCGATCTGCGGTTCACGCCCGCGGAAGGCCTTGAAGCTGTCCATCGCCGGGCGGCTGCCGCCCGCTTCCAGGATCTCGCGCCGGAAGCGCTGCCCGACCTCGGGGTTGAACACGCCCTGTTCCTCGAAGGCGGCAAAGGCGTCGGCCGACAGCACCTCGGCCCATTTGTAGCTGTAGTAACCGGCTGAATAGCCACCGGCGAAGATGTGCGAAAAGGTGTGCTGGAACCGGTTGAACGGCGGCGGCGGGTTCACCGCCACCTCGGCCCGCACGCCGTCGACGACCGCCTGCACCTGGCCGGGCGCATCGGCCTCATGGTGCAGCCGCATGTCGACGAGCGCGAACTCGATCTGTCGCAGCGTCATCAGCCCGCTCTGGAAGTTCTTGGCCGCCAGCATGCGGTCGAACAGCGCGCGCGGCAGCGTCGCGCCGGTGTCGACATGGGCCGTCATGCGCGACAGCACCGCCCATTCCCAGCAGAAGTTCTCCATGAACTGGCTGGGCAGTTCCACCGCGTCCCATTCGACGCCGGAGATGCCGGCCACTGCCAGCTCGTCCACCTGGGTCAGCATGTGGTGCAGGCCGTGGCCGAACTCGTGGAACAGGGTGATCACGTCGTCGTGTGTCAGCAGCGCCGGCTTGTCGCCCACGGGCGCGGCGAAGTTGCACACCAGCTGCGCCACCGGCGTCTGCAGGCCCTGGCCGTCGGGCCGCTGCCAGCGGCCACGCACCACGTCCATCCAGGCGCCGGGCCGCTTGCCCGGGCGGGCGTAGGGGTCGAGGTAGAACTGGCCGACCAGCTGGGGCGCGCCATCCCCAGTGCCAGGACGTTCGATGCGGTAGAAGCGCACGCTGGGATGCCAGACCTCGGCCACGTCGGGGCGGATGCGCACGTCGAACAGCGTCTCGATGATGTGGAACAGGCCTTCCAGCACCTTGGGCTCGGTGAAGTACTGCTTGATCTCCTGCTCGCTGAAGGCATAGCGGGCCTCCTTCAGCTTCTCGGACGCATAGGCCTGGTCCCAGGCCTGCAGGTCCGGCAGGCCCAGCCGCTCGGCGGCGAAGGCCCGCAGTTCGGCCAGGTCGCGCTCGGCATGCGGGCGGGCGCGCTGCGCCAGGTCGCGCAGGAAGCCCATCACCTGCTCGGGCGATTCGGCCATCTTCGGCACCAGCGACAGATGGGCATAGCTGGGCTGGCCGAGCAGCGCCGCTTCTTCCTGGCGCAACTGCAGCAGCTCGGTCATGAGGGCGCTGTTGTCGCGTTCGGCGGGGCCCAGGTCGCTGGCGCGGGTGGCATAGGCACGGTACAGCTGTTCGCGCAGGGTGTGGTCGGTGGCGTACTGCATCACAGGCAGGTACACCGGCATGTGCAGGCTGAGCTTGTGGCCGGTTTCGCCCGCCGCCCTGGCGGCGTCGGCGGTCTGCTGCAGCACGTCGGCCGGCACGCCGGCCAGGCGCTCGGTCGGCACGGTCAGGGTGTAGCCGTCGGTGGCATCCAGCACGTGCTCGCTGAATTGCTGGCCCAGCTCGGCGCCACGTTCCTGGATGGCGGCGAAGCGGGTGCGGGCGTCGCCCTGCAACTCGGCGCCCGACAACACGAAATCGCGGATCGCATGTGCCAGCGCCTGGCGGCGCGCCGGGTTCAGGTGCGCTCCGCTGGCGGCCACGGCCTTGTACTTGGCATACAGCCGCTCGTCGGCGCCCAGACGGGTGTGGAATTCGGTCACCCGGGCCAGGTTGGCGTTGTAGGCCTCGCGCAGCTCGGGCGTGTTGGCCACGGCGTTGAGGTGGTTCACCGCCGACCAGGCGCGCGACAGCCGCTCCAGCGGCACGTCGAGCACGGCCGACAGGGCGTCGTAGTCGGCTGGCACGTCGCTGCCCACGGCGCGTTCCAGCGCCGCGTCGGCTTCGGGCAGCAGCACGTCCAGCGCGGGCGTCAGGTGCTCGGGCCGAATGGCGGCGAAGGCGGGCAGCGGGGCGGTGGAAAGCAGAGGGTTGTGCATGGGCGGTGGGGTCAGGGCCGGATGGAAGATGTCAGAGGGCGGTGCGTTCGGCGGATTCCAGGGTGTTGACCAGCAGCATCGTGATCGTCATCGGCCCGACGCCGCCGGGCACCGGGGTGATCCAGCCGGCCACCGCGCTGACGCCGGCAAAGTCGACATCGCCACAGAGTTTGCCCTCGTCATTGCGGTTCATGCCCACGTCGATGACGATGGCCCCAGGCTTGACCATGTCGGCGGTGACGGTGTTGCGCCGGCCCACGGCTGCCACCACCACGTCCGCCTGGCGGGTGTGCAGGCCCAGGTCGGGCGTGGCGCTGTGGCAGATGGTGACGGTGGCGTTGGCCTGCAGCAGCAGCAGCGCCATCGGCTTGCCCACGGTATTGCTGCGGCCGATCACCACCGCATGCTTGCCACGCAGGCTGACACCGGTGCTCTCGATCAGCTTCATGCAGCCATAGGGCGTGCAGGGGCGGAAACCGGGCAGGCCGGCCATCAGGTCGCCGGCGCTCTGCACCGAGTAGCCGTCCACGTCCTTCGCGGTGCTGATGGTCTCGATCACGCGCTGCGGGTGGATGTGCCTGGGCAATGGCATCTGCACCAGGATGCCGTGGATCGCCGGGTCGGCGTTCAGCGCCTGGATGCGGGCCAGCAGGTCAGACTCGGGCAGGCTGGCGTCGTACTTCTCGAGCACCGAATGGAAGCCCGCCTCGGCGCAGGCCTTGACCTTGTTGCGCACATAGACGGCCGAGGCCGGGTCCTCGCCCACCAGAATGACGGCCAGGCCGGGCTTGACGCCGCGGGCGGTGAGGGCGGCGGCACGGCGCGCCACGTCGGCGCGGATCTGTTGCGACAGGGCGGTGCCGTTGATCAGTTGGGCGGGCATGGGCGGGGGCTCTCCAGAAACAAAGCAGGCCGCTGGGTGGCAGCGGCCTGGTGTGGTGCGGGTGGGGCGGGTGGCCGGTGGCCGGGCGATCAGGCCTTGGCGGCGCTGCCGGCCGTGCTGTTGGCGCCCAGGGCGATCTTCAGCAGATCGGCCACGGTGTTGGCGTTGAGCTTCTCCATGATATTGGCGCGGTGCGCCTCCACCGTCTTGATGCTGATGCCCAGGTCGTCGGCAATCTGCTTGTTCAGCCGGCCGGCGACGATGCGCTCGAGCACCTGCGCCTCGCGGGTGGTCAGGCGGCTGAGCAATGCATCCCTGCTGGCTTGTTCCTGGTGCTGGCTGAAGGCGCTGCGCGCCTGGTCCAGCATGCGCTCGACCAGGCCGATGAGCTCGTCTTCCTTGAAGGGCTTCTCGATGAAGTCCATCGCGCCCTTCTTCATGGTGGTGACGGCCATCGGCACGTCGCCATGGCCGGTGATGAAGACCACCGGCAGCGGGCTCTTGCGCTCGAGCAGGCGGTCTTGCATTTCGAGGCCGCTCATCCCGTCCATGCGGATGTCGGCGATCAGGCAGGCCACCTCGCGCGGGTCGAAGCGCGACAGGAACGACTCGGCCGAATCGAAGCACTTGACGCGGTAGTCCTTGCCTTCCAGCAACCACTGCAGGGAATCACGAACGGCCTCGTCGTCGTCGACGACATAGACCGTGCCCTTCTTGGGAATCAGGCTCATGGGGGGGTTCTGGCTGCTGCCGGTTGGTCGGCGGGATGGTCGGCCTGGGTGGCGACATGCGCTGTGTCATCGGGGGGATGCGCCAGCGTTGTCTCCTCGTGCCGCGCGGTGGTGTCCACAGGCAAGGTGAAGGCGAACCGACACCCTGTCACAGTGGTGCCATTGTAGAGGTTTTGCGCCTTGATCCGGCCCCGGTGGCTCTCCACGATCGACCGGCACAACGACAGGCCGATGCCCATGCCCTCGGCCTTGGTGGAGAAGAAGGCCTCGTACAACCGGGCGATCACTTCTTCGGGCAGGCCGGGGCCCTGGTCGGTGACGGCGAACTCGATCACGCCACCCTCGTCGGGCGTGTGGCGCGGGATGACGCGCAGCTCGATGTGCCGGCGCGAGGCCGGCATCTGGGCCGAATCGATGGCCTCGGCGGCGTTCTTCAGCAGGTTCAGCAGCACCTGTTCGATCAGGATCGGGTCGCACTGCAGGTCGGGCAGGCGCTGCGCCACATAGTGGTGGATGGCCACGTTGCGGCGGCGCAGCTCGATGCTGGCCAGCTCGACCGCCTCGTCGACGATGGTGCGTGCCTGGCTGGCAACGCGCTGCGGCTCGCTCTTCTTCACGAAGGCGCGGATGCGGTGGATGATCTGACCCGCCCGCTCGGCCTGGCGCGCGGTCTTGCCCAGCGCCGCCAGCAGCGATTCCTGGTCGATGGCGTCGGCCTTCAGCCGCGAGACCATGCCGTTGCAGTAGTTGGTGATGGCCGTCAGCGGCTGGTTCAGTTCATGCGCCACCGAGCTGGCCATCTCGCCCATGGTGATCAGCCGGCTGCTGACCTGTGCCTTCTCCGCCTGCTGGGCCGACAGCTCCTCGGCGCGGCGGCGGGCGGTCACGTCGGTGGCGATCAGCATCTGCGCCAGGCGGCCGTCGGTCCACTGCAGGTAGCGGGCGCGCACGTCGAACCACTTGTCCAGCTGTGCGGCGTACACCTCGCGCGGGTTGGCGCCCTGGCCGGCCAGCTCCTGTGTGGGGATGCCGGCCAGGCCGTCTTCGTCGTCGTGGCCGGTCAGGTCGCCGGGCAGGTTGGGCGCGGCGCCGCTGGCCAGCAGGGCGTGCCCGCGGGCGTCGGCGCCGAACCACAGGCGGTAGCTGCGGTTGGCGAACAGCAGCTCGCCCTGCTGCACGCTGAGCACGGACACCGCCGCCTCCAGGCCTTCGAGCACGGTGGTGAAGCGCTCGTGGCTGGCCGAGAGCTGGTCGCGGATGCGCTTGGCCTCGGTGATGTTGGTCATGCTCGTCATCCAGCCGGTCTGGTGGCCGCGGGCGTCGACCAGCGGCGACACATACATGCGGGCGTCGAACAGCGTGCCGTTCTTGCGCATCACCTTCACCTCGATGCCGCCGGCCGGGCTGCGGCCCTGCAGCTCCTGCTGCAGCAGGCGGGTGTTCTCGTCGATGCGGTCGGCCGGCCAGTAGGGGTAGGGCGGCAGGCGGCCGATCAGCTCATGCTCAGTGAAGCCGGTCATCGCGCAGAAGGCCGGGTTGACGTAGCTGACGCGGCCCTCGATGTCCATCGCCCGCATGCCGGTGAGCATGGAGTTCTCCATCGCCCGGCGGAAGTTGGTCTCCTGCACCAGCGCGCCCTGGATCTGGCCGCGCCGCCGCACATGGCGGAAGGTGCCCAGCAGCATCCAGAGCGTCAGCACCGACAGCGCCACCACCATCCAGAACAGGGTGTTGCCGATCAGGCCCACGCTGGTGCGGTAGCCGCTGCCGCGCAGCACCAGGCCGTTGGCGGCCGGCGCCAGCGGCACGTCGTGCAGGATGGCGGCGCGCTGCTGCGCCCCGCCCGGCATCTGCAGCACGCTGCTGGCGATGGTCTGCTCGCGGTCGTCGATCACCGCGACGGCGTGGCGGCGTGTCACCTCGGTGGGCACGAAGTGGCGCAGCAGCACGTCGATGCTGTAGTCGGCCACCAGCGCGCCGTTGAACTGGCCGCGGGTGAGCATCGGCACATGCACCTGGAACACCATGGCGCCGTGGCGGTCCTTGAAGGCGCGGCTGTAGATCGGCTGGCGCAGGTCGCGCGCGGCAATGAAGGCCCATTCGGTTTCAGTGCGCCCCGGGGCCTTGGCCGTGGGCAATGCGCCCGGCGGCAGCAGTTCTTCCCGGTCGGCCTGGGCCGAATGGCGCGCGCGGGCTTCACGGTCGACACCCAGCCACAGGAACTGCGTGATCTCGGGACGGTCGTTCATGAACGCGGCGGCCTGCGGCGTGAAGTCGCTGGCGTCGAGCTCGCGGGTGACCAGCTCGTGCGCCATGCGCACCAGCTGTTCCTGGTTCTCGATCAGCCGCAGGCGGATCTGCTGCTGCGCGATCTCGGTGTCGCGCTTGACCGATTCGGTCTCGCGGTCGAACTCTTCATTGCGCAGGTACCAGAAGGCCGAAATGATGGCCGCCAGGAACAGCAGCACCGACGCCAGCGGCCCCAGCGTGGCAAAGCGGTCTTGCTGCGCGGGCGACTGGCGCCGCCACCAGCGCCCGAGCAGGCGGCGCTGCCCCTTGGCAGGCGCCACCGGCGCGGGTTGGGAGGGGGGCGGCACAGGCATGGGCGGGATTATCCCGAGCGCGTGGCGTGTTCCGCTCACGCAACCTGCGAATGTGCGCCGCATTGTGGTTTCCCACAATGCGGAATCAATTCGCACGATTTGAAAATGCGCGGGCTTTGTGCAACACTGCGCGCCGTTCAAGACCATCCCAACGCCCCGGAACGAGGAGACAACCGATGTCCGCCCTGCCCAGCAACCCGCCCGCCAACGCCGCTGCCTTCGACACCGACGCCCAGGAGACCCGTGAATGGCTGGAGGCGCTGGACGCCGTCATCAGCGCCGAGGGCCCGGAGCGCGCCCACTTCCTGCTGGAAAAGCTGATCGAGGAAGCGCGGCACAACGGCATTGACCGGCCGTTCTCGGCCACCACGCCCTACATCAACACCATCGAGCCGGTGGACGAGGAGCGCAGTCCCGGCAACCTGGAGATCGAAGGCCGCCTGCGTGCCTACATGCGCTGGAACGCGATGGCGCTGGTGGTCAAGGCAAACCGGCATGACCCGGCTGACGGCGGCGACCTGGGCGGCCACATCAGCAGCTTCCAGAGCGTGGCGCACCTGTTCGCCGCCGGCTTCAACCATTTCTGGCATGCCGACGACACCGACAAGGGCGGCACCCACGGTGGTGACCTGCTCTACATCCAGGGCCACAGCGCGCCTGGCATCTACGCCCGCGCCTTCATGGAAGGCCGGCTGAGCGAAGAGCAACTGCTGAACTTCCGCCAGGAAGTCGACGGCAAGGGCCTGAGCAGCTACCCGCACCCCAAGCTGATGCCCGAGTTCTGGCAGTTCCCCACGGTCAGCATGGGCCTGGGGCCGATCATGGCCATCTACCAGGCGCGCTTCCTGAAGTACCTGCACGCCCGCGGCATTGCTGACACGTCCAAGCGCAAAGTGTGGGTGTTCTGCGGCGACGGCGAGATGGACGAGCCCGAGAGCCTGGGCGCCATCGGCCTGGCCGCGCGCGAGAAGCTCGACAACCTGGTCTTCGTCGTCAACTGCAACCTGCAGCGGCTGGACGGCCCGGTGCGCGGCAACGGCAAGATCATCCAGGAACTGGAAGGCGAGTTCCGCGGTTCGGGCTGGAACGTGATCAAGCTGCTGTGGGGCAAGCAGTGGGACGAGCTGCTGGCGCGCGACAAGGACGGCGCGCTGCGCAAGATCATGCTGGACACGCTGGACGGCGACTACCAGGCCTTCAAGGCCAATGACGGCGCCTTCGTGCGCAAGCATTTCTTCGGCCGCGACCCGCGCACGCTGGAGATGGTGGCCAAGATGAGCGACGAGCAGGTGTGGAACCTGCGCCGCGGCGGCCACGATGCCAGCAAGGTGTACGCCGCCTTCCATGCCGCCAACAACAACACGCAAGGCCAGCCCACGGTGCTGCTGGTCAAGACGGTCAAGGGCTACGGCATGGGCCGTGCCGGCGAGGGCAAGAACACCGCCCACCAGACCAAGAAGCTGACGGACGACGACATCCGCTACTTCCGCGACCGCTTCAACATCCCCATCCCCGACAGCGAGCTGCCGAAGATCCCGTTCTACAAGCCGGCCGACGACACGCCGGAGATGAAGTACCTGCATGAGCGCCGGCAGAAGCTGGGCGGCTACCTGCCGCACCGCCGCGCCAGGAGTGACGAGAGCTTCACCGTGCCGGCGCTGGAGACCTTCAAGGCCGTGCTCGACCCCACGCCCGAGGGCCGCGAGATCAGCACCACCCAGGCCTATGTGCGCTTTCTCACCCAGCTGCTGCGCGACAAGGCCCTGGGCCCGCGCGTGGTGCCCATCCTGGTGGACGAGGCCCGCACCTTCGGCATGGAAGGCCTGTTCCGCCAGATCGGCATCTACAACCCGCTGGGCCAGAACTACACGCCGGTCGACAAGGACCAGGTGATGTACTACCGCGAGGCCACCGACGGCCAGATCCTGCAGGAAGGCATCAACGAAGCCGGCGGCATGTGCAGCTGGATCGCCGCGGCCACGAGCTACAGCACCAACAACCGCATCATGGTGCCGTTCTACGTCTACTACTCGATGTTCGGCTTCCAGCGCATCGGCGACCTGGCCTGGGCGGCGGGCGACATGCAGGCGCGCGGCTTCCTGCTGGGCGGCACCAGCGGCCGCACCACGCTCAACGGCGAGGGCCTGCAGCATGAAGACGGCCACAGCCACATCCTGGCCGGCACCATCCCCAACTGCATCTCGTACGACCCGACCTATGCGCACGAGGTGGGCGTGATCATCCACCACGGCCTGAAGCGCATGGTGGAGAAGCAGGAGAACGTCTACTACTACATCACCCTGCTCAACGAGAACTACCCGATGCCCGGCCTGAAGCCCGGCACCGAGGACCAGATCATCAAGGGCATGTACCTGCTGGAAGACGCGCCCGCCGCGGCCGGCCAGCCGGTGGTGAATTTGCTGGGCTCGGGCACCATCCTGCGTGAATCGATCGCCGCCCGCCAGCTGCTGGCGGTGGACTGGGGCGTGGCCGCCAAGGTCTGGAGCTGCCCCAGCTTCAATGAACTGGCCCGCGACGGCCAGGACTGCGAGCGCTGGAACCTGCTGCACCCCACAGAGACGCCGCGTGTGCCCTTCGTGGCCCAGCAGCTGGCCGGCCATGCCGGCCCGGTGATCTGCTCGACCGACTACATCAAGGTCTACGGCGAGCAGATCCGCGCCTACATCCCCCAGGGCACCAGCTACAAGGTGCTGGGCACCGACGGTTTTGGCCGCAGTGATTTCCGCAGCAAGCTGCGTGAGCACTTCGAGATCAACCGCCACTACATCGTGGTGGCCGCGCTCAAGACCCTGGCCGACGAGGGCAAGCTGCCCCTGGCCAAGGTGGCCGAGGCGATCAAGAAGTACGGCCTGAACGCCGACAAGATCAACCCGCTGTACGCCTGACGCGCCACCCACGGAGACAAGAACATGGCATTGGTCAACGTCAAGGTCCCGGACATCGGCGACTTCAAGGATGTGGCAGTCATCGAGCTGATGGTGAAGGTGGGCGACACCATCACCGTCGATCAGAGCCTGGTGACGGTGGAGAGCGACAAGGCGTCGATGGAGATTCCGTCCAGCCACGCCGGTGTGGTGAAGGAGATCAAGGTTGCCATCGGCGACACGGTGAACGAGGGTTCGCTGCTCGTGGTGGTGGAGGCGGCCGGAGAGGCCGCTGCCGCACCGGCTTCCTCTGCGGCGGCGCCTGCGGCCGCGGCCCCGGTGGCCGCCGCAGCGGCACCCGCAGCCCCGGCCGCCACCGCCGCCACCGGCCTGATCGAGGTGCGCGTGCCCGACATCGGCGACTTTGCCGAGGTGGCCGTCATCGAGGTGATGGTCAAGCCGGGTGATGCGATCAAGGTCGAGCAGAGCCTGATCACGGTGGAAAGCGACAAGGCGTCGATGGAGATCCCGTCGTCGCATGCCGGCGTGGTGAAGGAAGTGAAGGTCGCGCTGGGCGACAAGGTGGCCATGGGGTCGCTGGTGGTGGTGATCGAAGGCGTGGTGGCTGGAACTGCCGCACCCGCCGCAGCCGCAGCCGCAGCCGCAGCCGCAGCACCTGCGCCGGCCGCTGTTGCAGCCGCCCCGGTGGCCGCAGCGCCGGCGCCTGCGGCCGCCGCAACGGCACCAGCCGCCGTGCCCGCGCACGAACCCACCGCCGCCAAGGCCGGCCTGCCACACGCATCACCCACCATCCGCCGCCTGGCGCGTGAACTGGGCGTGCCGCTGGCCGAGGTGGCTGGCAGCGGCCCCAAGGGCCGCATCCTGCAGGCCGACGTGCAGGGCTTCGTCAAGCGCGTGATGGCCGGCGATGTGCAGACCGGCGCCCAGAAGGCCAAGGCGCCGCCACCTGCCGCCGCCGGCAGCGGCGAGGCCTTCCCCGGCCTGCTGCCCTGGCCGAAGGTGGACTTCGCCAAGTTCGGCCCCATCGAGCGCAAGGACCTGTCGCGCATCCAGAAGATCAGCGGCGCCAATCTGCACCGCAACTGGGTGGTGATCCCGCACGTCACCAACCACGACGATGCCGACATCACCGAGCTGGAGGCCTTCCGTGTGGCCACCAACAAGGAGCATGAGAAGAGCGGCATCAAGGTGACGATGCTGGCCTTCATGATCAAGGCGGCGGTGGCGGCGCTGAAGAAGTTTCCGCAGTTCAATGCCAGCCTGGACGGCGACCAGCTGGTGCTGAAGAACTACTTCCACATCGGCTTTGCCGCCGACACGCCCAACGGCCTGGTGGTGCCGGTGATCAAGGACGCCGACAAGAAGGGCATCTTCCAGATCAGCACCGAGATGGGTGAACTGGCCAAGAAGGCACGCGACGGCAAGCTGGGCCCGGCCGACATGTCGGGCGGCTGCTTCAGCATCAGCAGCCTGGGCGGCATTGGCGGGCGGTACTTCACGCCCATCATCAACGCGCCCGAGGTGGCCATCATGGGCGTGTGCAAGAGCACGATGGAGCCACGCTGGGACGGCAAGCAG
Organism: Burkholderiaceae bacterium; assembly: GCA_017999135.1. Taxonomy (GTDB): domain Bacteria; phylum Pseudomonadota; class Gammaproteobacteria; order Burkholderiales; family Burkholderiaceae_C; genus Pseudaquabacterium. The sequence continues at coordinate 655 of JAGOBT010000018.1, read as the reverse complement.
TTCGTGCCGCGCCTGATCCTGCCGCTCAGCCTGAGCTGGGACCACCGCGTCATCGACGGTGCGGCCGCTGCACGCTTCAACGTGTACTTCGCCAGCCTGCTGGCCGACTTCCGCCGCATCGTGTTGTGACGGCCGGCCACGCAGACAGGAGACAAGCATGGCGTTGATCAATGTGGTGGTGCCCGACATCGGGGATTTCAAGGACGTGGCGGTGATCGAGCTGATGGTGCAGCCCGGCGACACCGTGGCGGTGGACCAGAGCCTGGTGACGGTGGAAAGCGACAAGGCGTCGATGGAGATCCCCTGCAGCCACGCCGGCGTGGTGAAGGAGCTGAAGGTCGCCATCGGCGACACCGTCAACCAGGGCAGCCTGCTGCTGGTGCTGGAAGCCGCGGGTGCCGCGGCGCCCGCCCCGGCAACGGCCGCGCCAGCACCGGCTGCGGCTGTTGCACCGGCAACTGCTGCAGTGGCTGCACCCGCTGCAGCCAGCTACGCCGGCGGTGCCGACATCGAATGCGACCTGCTGGTGCTGGGCGCCGGCCCGGGCGGCTATTCCGCCGCCTTCCGCGCAGCCGACCTGGGCCTGAAGACGGTGATCGTCGAGCGCTATGCCACGCTGGGCGGCGTGTGCCTGAACGTGGGCTGCATCCCCAGC
>JAGOBT010000378.1 GCA_017999135.1 Burkholderiaceae bacterium | reverse complement strand
CGGAGCACGCCATGCCCATCCGCACCCCCTTCGCCCTGCACGCCACCCTGCGCGCCACCCTGCTGGCGCTGGCCACCTGGGCCGGCGCACCCGCCCAGGCAACCGTCAGCGTGGAGGTGGTGGAGCAGGGCCCGCGCGCCACCGTGCTGCGTGTGCACGTCAGCGCGCCGGAGCTGCTGACGGTGGACACGCCGGCCGGCGCCTTCCAGCGCTTCAGCCAGCGCAGTGCCACCGGCCTGCGTGGCGGTGCCGCGCTGCGCGGCCAGCCCGAGCTGCCGGTGGCCGGCTTCACGCTGGCGCTGCCGGTGGGGCTGAAGACGGCGCCCATCGTCCAGGTGCAACCCGAAGGCCGGGTGAACACGCTGAAGACCCGGCTGTATCCGGTGCAGCCGGGCGAGTCGTCGCACATGGACCGCCGCACCCTGCCCGGCTTCAGCCACCACCCGGCGCTGTACGACAAGGGCGGCGCCACGCGGGGCGCCCTGGTCGACCGGCTGCCCATCGTCAAGGGCGACGCCAACCTGGAGAACCTGTGCCTGATGCCCTATGGCTTCGAGCCGCTCACGTCTGAACTGAGCTGGTACGACAGCCACCTGGTCACCGTGCAGCATGCGGGCTCCGACTGCTTCCTGGTCGACCACCTGGCCGACACCCGCACCGCAGGCGCCTTCGACGCGGTGGACCGCCTGCTCGAACGCGACCAGCCGGTGCCCGGGCTGCGCCATGCCATCAACCAGCAGCAGTTCAGCCGCCAGTGCCCGCCGGTGGACGTGCCCCTGCGGCTGGCGGGCAACCGCTTCATCATCGTCAGCCCGCCCAGCCTGCTGCCGGCGGCCGAGGCGCTGGCCACGCACAAGCGGCTGCTGGGCATCAGCACCGAGGTGGTGAGCACGCAGGACATCGCCGGCACCGGCGCCAACCTGGCCAGTGCGGTGCAGATCCGCAACTGGCTGTCGGCGGCCTACCACGGCCGGGCGGTCAAGCCGAAGTGGCTGCTGCTGCTGGGCGACACCGAACTGGTGCCCACCCACTACGACGCCGAGAACATGGACTTCCCGGTGCGCAATGCCGGCGACACCTGGTACGGCCAGATCGCCCCCGGCGTCGGCCCCACCACCGTGCCGGTGTTCGGCCTGGGCCGCATCCCGGTGGACACGCTGTCGCAGGCCAACACCGTGGTCAACAAGATCATCGCCTTCGAGACCCAGCCGCCGCAGGAGGCGGCCCAGGGGCATGACTTCTACAGCCGCATGTCGTTTGCCGCCTTCTTCGAGGCCTACAGCGACGCGCCCGGCCGCGACACCCGCTGGTTCGTCGAGACCACCGAGAAGATCCGCAGCCACGTGGTGAACCAGGGCTTCAACGTGCAGCGCATCTACAACGCGCCCGGCTTTGCCAACCCCACCACCTACCGCAGCGGCGCGCCGGTGCCCCCCGCGCTGCGCAAGCCGGGCTTTGCCTGGAACGGCAGCCGCGCCGAGATCGTCAACGCCGTCAACCAGGGCCGCGCGCTGATCTACCACCGCGACCACGGCGGGCCCACCGGCTGGGGCGACCCGGCCTTCCGCACCGAGCACCTGGGTGAAATCTCGGTGACGCAGAACCGCTTCCCGGTGATCTTCAGCATCAACTGCTCCAGCGGCGTGTTCGACAACGAGACGGTCGACCTGCCTGCCAACACCCTGGGCTGGAACTTCGGCACCACCTCCACCGGCGTCTACTGGGCCGAGGCCTTCCTGCGCAAGGCCGACGGCGCGCTGGCCATCATCGGCGACACCCGCGAGAGCAGCACCCGCGACAACAGCCACCTGGCCATCGGCCTGTTCGACGCGCTGTTTCCGGGCCTGGCGCCGGGCTTCGGCAGCGTGGCGCCGGTGCGCCGCCTGGGCGACCTGATGAACCACGGCCGCGCCTTCCTGGCCGCGGTGGACGCCGGCGCCACGGCCAACCTGCACCCCACCGACCAGGGCGTGCCGGTACCGGTGGAAAACCTGCGCCAGCAGATGAACATCTACAACCTGCTGGGCGACCCGACGGTGAAGCTGCGCACCAAGGCGCCCGGCACCTTCACCGTGGTGTCGCTGAACCGCCTGCGCGGCGTGCTGCAGCTGCAGGCCACGCTGCGGCCCTGCGCGGTCTGCGACCCCACGACCAAAGCCCCGCCAGTGCCGGTGGTGGTGGTCGACCCGTTGAGCGGCCGTGTGCTGGGCCGCAGCCTGCTGGATGAAGGCGGCCGCGCCAGCATCGACATCGGCGCCTTCGACGGCCGCGTGCTGGTGCGGCTGAGCGACAGCGACGGCGGCGTGGCCCAGGCATCGCCGGAAGAGACCGATGCCGACGGCGATGGCGTGCCCGACAGCCGCGACAACTGCACCGCCGTGGCCAACGCCAACCAGCGGGACAGCGACAGCGACGGCTACGGCGACGCCTGCGACGCCGACGCCAACAACGACGGCATCGTCAACAGCCTGGACGTGGCCGCCGTGCGCAACGGCTTCGGTACCCGCGGCGTCACCCGCGCCGACCTGAACGGCGACGGCATCGTCAACGCGCTCGACGTGGCGCTGGTGCGCCGCCTGTTCGCCACCCGGCCCGGGCCGTCGGCCTGGGGGCGCTGACCGCACCGCCCGCCCCTGTTCCCCTTGCCGCCCTACCTACCCCAGCCTCAGGAGATCCCATGCGACACGCCTTCCACGCCCTTGCCGCCGCACTGCTGTCCACCGGCGCAGCCCATGCCGCCCCGCAGGTGCAGATCAGCCCCGCCGCCGCCACCCTGCTGCCGGGCGATGAACTGGCGTTCACCATCACGGGCAGCGGCTTCGACACGCTCACGGTGGGCGGCGGCCTGTCGCTGCAGTGGAACCCGGACGTCCTGGACCTGGCATCGGTGGCGGTGAACACCGGCGACTGGGAGTTCATCAGCAGCACCGGCGAACTGGATGCTGCCAGCGGCCGGTTGAGCAACCTGTTCTTCAACAGCTTCAATGGCCGACAGGGCAGTTTCAGCATCGCCACCTTGCGCTCCGTGGCCGACCAGCCCGGAAGCACCGCACTGACGCTGTCGGGGACAGAACTTTTCCCCTTCGTCGACGCGAGCGAGTCCGTCCTCACCGTCCAGTTCACCGGCGCCGACATCACCGTCACCGCCGTGCCCGAGCCCGGCGCCGCGCTGCTGCTGGCCGGCCTGGCCGGCCTGGCCTGGCGCCGCCGCGCGGCCTGACCGGCCGGCACCCCCTTGCTGGGGGCGGACCATCCCCCCATCGGGGCCGGTGCGCTCGGGCGCGGGCTGGCCATAATCGGGCCATTCCACACCGCCCGGCCGCTGCCGGGCCGCCAGCTTCAGGAGCCCCGCCATGGCATCGGTCAACAAAGTCATCCTCATCGGCAACCTGGGGCGCGACCCGGAAGTGCGCTACACCCCCAACGGCAGCGCGGTGTGCAACGTCAGCCTGGCCACCACCCGCAACTGGAAGAGCAAGGACAGCGGCGAGCGCCAGGAAGAGACCGAATGGCACCGCGTGGTGTTCTTTGACCGCCTGGCCGAAATCGCCGGTGAATACCTGAAGAAGGGCCGCCCGGTGTACGTGGAAGGCCGCCTGAAGACCCGCAAGTGGACCGACAAGGACGGCGTGGAGAAGTACACCACCGAGATCTTTGCCGACCAGATGCAACTGCTGGGCGGCCGTGAGGAAGGCGGCATGGGCGGCGGCGCCGGTGGTGGCGCCAGCCGCGCCAGCATGGCCGGCGGTGCCGACGACTACGGCGACGACAGCGCGCCGGCCCCCGCGCCGCGCCGCAGCGCCCCGCCGCCGCGCGCCCCGGCCGCCGCGCCGCGCCCGGCACCGAAGTCGAGCACCGGCTTCGATGACATGGACGACGACATCCCCTTCTGACGGGATGCGCCCCGCCTGTGGCGGGGCGGCACGGCAACCGCTCAGGCCGGCCGCAGCGCGCCCGCACCCACCCGCGGCGTGCGGTCGACGCCGGCGAACTGGAAGTCCAGCTCCGGCGCCAGCCCGCTGACGATGCGGGCGATGCTCTTGCCCGAGCCGCAGGCGTGCGTCCAGCCCAGGGTGCCGTGGCCGGTGTTCAGGAACAGGTTGGGCAGCTTGCTCTTGCCGATCACCGGCAGGTTGCTGGGCGTGGTGGGCCGCAGGCCGGTCCAGAACTCGGCCCGGCTGGCATCGCCGGCACCGGGGAACAGTTCTTCCACCCGCCGCACGATGGCCTGGCAGCGCACCGGGTTGAGG
>JAGOBT010000377.1 GCA_017999135.1 Burkholderiaceae bacterium | reverse complement strand
TCGGAGCTGCCCCCCGCGCTGACCGCCGCCGTGCTGCGCTGGCAGGACACGCGCGAGCGCCTGTGGTACCGGGCGCAGAACCTGGCGCGCCAGGGCGCCGCCGACGGCCCTGCCCAGCCGCCGGGCCAGCCCCTGCCGCTGCAGGCCGAGGCCGAGCAGGCGCTGGAGGCGGCCGACGCGCTGGTGCGGCAGATCGAGGTCTATGCCAGCCACAAGTCGGCCGAGGCCCTGCAGCGCCTGGCCACCGCAGCCGCCCTGGGCGCGCTGCTGCTGCTGGGCCTGGCCGGCGCGCTGGTGGAGCCGATGGCGCGCAAGCTGCGCCGCCAGCATGGCCGCCTGGCCGAGCAGGCGGCCCAGATGGCCCGCCTGGCCCTGGTGGCCCAGCGCACCCACAACGCCGTGGTCATCACCGACGGGCAGCGCCGCATCGTCTGGGCCAACGAGGCCTTCACCCGCATCACCGGCTACACGCTGGCCGAGGCCCTGGGCCAGTCGCCCGGCGCGCTGCTGCAGACGGCGGAGACCGACCCCGCCACCGTGGCCCGCATGCGGGCGGCCTTTGCGCGGGGCCAGGGCGTGCGGGTGGAACTGCTCAACCGCGGCAAGGACGGCCGCAGCTACTGGCTGGACATCGACATCCAGCCGCTGCACGACGCGGCTGGCGCGATCAGCGGCTTCATCGCGGTGGAGACCGACATCACCGAGCAGGTCTACCAGCGCCAGCGGCTGCGGGCGCTGTTCGACGCCCTGCCCACCGGCGTGGTGGAACAGGACACCGCCGGCGTCATCGTCGACGCCAACCGGGCGGCCGAGCAGGTGCTGGGGCTGACGCGTGACCAGCTGTGCGGCCGCACCTCGGTCGACGAACGCTGGCGCACGGTGCACGACGACCTGAGCCCCTACCCCGGCGAGCAGCATCCGTCGGCGCGGTCGCTGCGCGACGGCGTGAGCGTGCGTGGCGACAGCATGGGCGTGGTCACGCCCGAGGGCGAACAGCGCTGGCTGCTGGTCAACAGCGAGCCGCTGCGCGCGCCGTCGGGCGCGGTGCATGGCGCGGTGGCCTGCTTCGTCGACGTGACCGAGCAGCGCGCCCAACGCACCCTGCTGCAGTTGGCGCTGCGGGCCGCGGCCATCGGCACCTGGGAGTGGCGGCCCGACACCGGCCAGCGCCAGTGGAGCGCCGTCAGCTGCCAGATGCTGGGCTACACGCCGGAGGCCTTTGCTCGGCTGCTGCCGCAGTGGCGCGACCTGATCCACCCCGACGACCGCCCCGTGGTGGAAACACGGCTGCGCGCCCACATGGACGACCCCGGCATGCCCTACCGCTGCGACATGCGGGTGCGCCACCGGGCCGGCCACTGGGTGTGGCTGCAGGCCTATGGCAGCGTGGTCGAGCGCGACGCGGCCGGGCGCGCCCAGCGCCTGGTGGGCGTGCACATCGACATCAGCGAGCGCAAGCACCATGAGGCCCAACTGCAGGCCAGCGCCACCCACGATGCGCTGACCGGCCTGCCCAACCGTGCCGCGCTGGTGCCGGCGCTGCAGCAGGCGGTGGCGCGCTGGCGGGCCGACCCGGCGCGCCACTTCGCGCTGATGTTCCTGGACTTCGACCGCTTCAAGCAGGTGAACGACACCTTGGGCCATGCGGCGGGCGACGAACTGCTGCGCCAGATCGCCGAACGGCTGCAGGCTGCGCTGCGCGACGGCGCCGGCGGCCGCCACGCCGACACCGTGGCGCGCGGCGCGCCGGCCACCGCGGCACGGCTGGGCGGTGATGAATTCGTGGTGCTGCTGGCCGACCTGCACGACCCTGCCGACGCCGGCACGGTGGCCGACCGGCTGCTGCAGGCGCTGGCCCGCCCCTATGAACTGCGCGGCCAGCGCCTGCACAGCAGCGCCAGCATCGGTGTGGTGACATCGGCCCAGCCGGTGGCCGATGCCGACGGCCTGCTGCGCGACGCCGACACCGCCATGTACGAAGCCAAGCGCGGCGGCCGCGGCCGCTGGGTGCTGTTCGAGCCACGCATGCAGACCCAGGTGGCGCAGCGCGCCACGCTGGAGGCCGACCTGCACGAGGCCCTGGTGCGCGACGAGCTGTTCGTGGTCTACCAGCCGGTGCTGGCACTGGACGGCGCCGGCACGGCCCCCGGCTGTGCCGGCGTGGAGGCCCTGGTGCGCTGGCGCCACCCGGCACGCGGCCTGGTGGCGCCGGGACAGTTCATCAACGTGGCCGAGGAGACCGGGCTGATCGGCGCGCTGGGCCTGTTCGTGCTGCAGACCGCCTGCCGCCAGTTCATGCGCTGGCGGCTCGACCTGGGCCCGCAGGCGCCGGGCCTGCTGGCGGTGAACCTGTCGGTGGCGCAGCTGCGCCAGCCCGACCTGGTGGACCAGGTGCGCCAGGCGCTGGCCGACTGCGCCATGCCACCGGCCTGCCTGCAGCTGGAGGTGACCGAAAGCCTGGCCGCACAGGACCCGGCCTCGCTGGGCCGGCTGCGGGCGCTGAAGGCGCTGGGCGTGGGCCTGGCGCTGGACGACTTCGGCACAGGCTATTCATCGCTGAGCTGCCTGCACCAATTGCCGGTGGACACCGTCAAGATCGATCGCAGCTTCGTGATGGAGGCCGAGCGCAGCGAGTACCACCGCGCGCTGATCGAGGCCACGGTGCGGGTGGCCCGCACCCTGCGCATGGCCACGGTGGCCGAGGGCATCGAGACAGCCGAGCAATCGGCCATGGTGCAGGCCCTGGGCTGCGACCTGGGCCAGGGCTACCTGCACTGTCGGCCGCTGGAGGCCGAGGTGCTGACGCCCTGGCTGGCGGCACGCGCCCCGCTGCGGCGGCCCGCCGCGCAGCCGCTGCAGCTGGTGGCGCGCAGCTGATCAGTCGCGGTCGGCTGCCGCCAGCGGCGGCAGCACGCCACCGCCGTCCGGCACGGGCGCAGGCGCCAGCACAGGCCGCCGGTCGCGCACCAGGTAGCTGTAGATCACCGGCACCACCACCAGCGTCAGCAGGGTGCTGGTGATCACGCCGCCGATGATGGCGCGGCCCATCGGCGCCTGGATCTCGCCGCCGTCGTTCAGCGCCAGGGCCATCGGCAGCATGCCGAAGACCATGGCCGCGGTGGTCATCACGATCGGCCGCATGCGGATCAGGCCCGCCTGCAGCAGCGCGTCGGCCACCGTGGCGCCTGCCTTGCGCGCATGGTTGGCAAAGTCGACCAGCAGGATGGCGTTCTTGGTCACCAGGCCCATCAGCATCACCAGGCCGATCATGCTGAACACGTTGAGCGTGCTGCGCCAGAACAGCAGCGCCAGCATCACGCCGATCAGCGCCAGCGGCAGGCTGGCCATGATGGCGATGGGTTGCAGGAAGCTGCCGAACTGGCTGGCCAGCACGATGTAGATGAAGATCACCGCCAGCGCCATGGCGCCCAGCAAGCCGCTGAAGGCCTCGGCCTGCTGCTGCATCTGCCCACCCACGTCGAAGCTGTAGCCCGGCGGCAGCGTGGTGGCCTTGATCAGCGCCTGCACGTCGTCGCCCACCTCGCCGGCGCTGCGGTCCTTCACACCGGCAAACACCGCCTCGCGGCGCTGCAGGTTCTGGCGGCGGATGATCTCGGGGTTGAACACCTCGGTGATGTCGGCCACCGCGTCCAGCGCGATGGGCGTGCCGTTTTTCGCAAACGCCACCGGCAGCTGGCGCAGCTGGGCGATGCGCTCGCGCTGGCCTTCGTTCAGGCGCAGCACCACCTCCACCTGGTTGCCGTCGGGCGTGGTCCAGTAGGTGGCCACCTCGCCGTTGACATAGGCGCGCAGGCTGCTGGCCAGCTGCGGGGCGGTGAGGCCCAGTTCACGCACCGCGCCGGGCTTCAGCCGCACCGCATAGGCCGGCAGGCCGGGCTTGACGCTGGACTCCACGTCCACCACGCCGGGAATCTTCTTGACCTTCTCGGCGAACTCCTGCGCCACCTTGGCCAGGCCCTCGGGGTCGCTGCCGAGGATGGCCACGTAGATCGGCCGGTCGAAGCCCACGCTCACGTCGATGCCGGGAATGCGGGCGATGGACTCGCGCATCGCGTCTTCCACCTGCTTCTGGCTGCGGCTGCGGTCCTTGCGGTCTTTCAGGGCGATGTTGAGCCAGGCCTGGTTGCGCTGGCCGGCCCCGCCCACCCAGGTGGACAGGGTGGCCACCTCGGGCAGGGCGCGCACGATGGCTTCGACCTGCTGCACCTTCTCGTCGGTGCGGGCCAGGCT
>JAGOBT010000376.1 GCA_017999135.1 Burkholderiaceae bacterium | reverse complement strand
GCCGGAATGAAGCTCAGGCCCACCAACCGCGCCTGCGTCGCCTGCTGGCGATCGGCAGCCCGCAGCTTGAAGCGGCGCACGCCGCCCTCCATCGGCCCGGAACTGGCCGCGCCGGCGCGCCAGGCGTCGAGCTGGCTGGCCGGCACGTCGAAGGCCAGCACCAGGCGGCCGGAGATGAAGCCGGCCACGAACGGATCGGCCAGTGCCTCCAGCGCGCCGTGTTCACCCAGGCGTGCCACCACGGCCACCTGCAGCGCATCGCCCAGGCGCGCCTGCACCTGGGCCAGGGTGTCGCGGCCGGGCTCCAGACCGAACACCTGGGCCCGGCCCTCGGGCAGGCGGGTCACCTGCCAGGGCAGGCCGGTGCCGGCCGCGCCTTCCTCTCCGGCCAGGCTGCCACCCGCGCCACCCATGCCGCCCATGCGCAGCAACGGCAGCGCCAGCGCCACCAGCAGCACGATCACGCCGGCGGCCAAGGCCAGCACCCAGGGTCTTTGCATCGGCCACATTGTCGTGCGGACGACCCTGCGCGAAGCTGACAACGCCGGCCGCGGCTGCGCCTATGCTCGCGGCATGACCACCTCCCCATCGCTCTACATCGTCACCGGTTCGTCGCGCGGCCTGGGTGCCGCCCTCGTCGAACAGTTGCTGCAACCCGGCCATGTGCTGCTGGGCATCGCCCGCGGCAGCAACCCGGCACTGCAGGCCGCGGCCGACGCCGCCGGCGTGCCGCTCACCCAGTGGACGGCCGACCTGGCCGACCCCCAGCCGGTGGCCGAGCGCCTGGCCGCCTGGCTGGCCGGCTTCGACGGTGCCCGGGTGGCCGGCGCCACGCTGGTGAACAACGCCGGCGTGGTGGGCCTGCCGGCAACCCTGGGCCAGGTGCCGCTGCCGACGCTGACCCTGGCCATGCGCGCCGGGCTGGAGGCGCCGCTGCTGCTGACCGGCGCCTTCCTGGCCGCCACCGGCAGCTGGGCCGGCCCGCGGCGGGTGCTGAACATCAGCTCGGGCCTGGGCCGCCGGGCGATGGCGGGCAGCGCGGCCTACTGCGCGGCCAAGGCCGGCATGGACCACTTCAGCCGCGCGGTGGCGCTGGAAGAAGCCGCACGGCCGAACGGCGCGCGCATCGTGTCGATGGCGCCGGGCGTGATCGACACCGACATGCAGGCCGAGCTGCGCGGTGCCGATGCCGGCGCCTTCCCCGAGCAGGCGCGCTTTGCGGCGCTGCATGCGCAGGGCCAGCTGAGCAGCGCCGCCGACTGCGCCCGCGCGCTGCTGGCGCGGCTGCACCGGGCCGACTTCGGCCACGAGCCGATCGCCGACATCCGCGACGCCTGAACGCCATCCCCAGGCCGGCGCTTGCCAAGCGCCCGGCCGGCGGCGATGCTGCGCCCTTCCCCCAGGAGCGCCCATGAAGCTGCACGCCTTCGTCGCCATGCCCTTCGGCAAGAAGAACGGGCCGGACGGCCAGCCGATCTTCTTCAACCGCATCTATGCCGAGTACATCAAGCCCGGGCTGGAAGCCGCCGGGCTGGCGGTGTTCCGCGCCGATGAAGAGCAGTCGGCCGGCGACATCCGCAGCGACATGTTCCAGGAGCTGCTGATCGCCGACCTGGTGCTGGCCGACCTGACCATCGACAACCCCAACGTCTGGTACGAGCTGGGCGTGCGGCATGCGCTGCGCGCGCGCGGCGTGGTGCTGGTGCAGGGCCCGCGCGAGGGCACGCCGTTCGACATCTACACCGACCGCAAGTTGCGCTACCACCTGAAGGACGGCGCGCCCGACCCCGACTTCCTGGCTGCCGACATCGCCAAGCTGGCCGAGATGGCCCAGGCCACGCTGGCCAGCTGGCATGGCCGCAAGATCAGCCCGGTCTACCGGCTGGTCGACAACCTGCAGGAGCCCGACTGGAAGCAGCTGAAGGTGGGCGATGCGCGTGAATTCTGGGAGCGCCACGCCGCCTGGGAGCTGCAGGTGAAGGCCGCGCAGCGCAGCAAGCGCCCGGGCGACGTGCTGGTGCTGGCCGAGGAGACGCCGGTGGTGGCCCTGCGCGCCAATGCCAGGCTGGCAGCCGGCGAGGCCCTCTTGGCGATGGAGCGCTACAAGCTGGCGCTGGAGGAGTACGACGCCTGCCTGGACGCCGAGCCCGGCCATGTGAAGGCCAGCTACAAGCGCGGTGTGTGCCTGCAGCGGCTGGGCCGGCTGGACGAGGCGCGCGACCACTACCGCCAGCTGCTGGCCGCCCGGCCGCAGGATGCCGAGGCCTGGGCCCTGCTCGGCCGCATCGACAAGGACGCCTGGGTGGCGGCCTGGAACCGCCCCGGCGCCACGCCCGCGCAGATGGCCGACGACGCCGGCTATGAAGACGCGCTGCTGAGCGCCGCCATCCAGAGCTACCGCACCGGCTTCCGCGCCGATGCCAACCATTACTACTCGGGCCTGAATGCGGCCACGCTGATGTGCCTGTTCCAGCATCTCACCCAGCGCCAGGACCACGCCGCCGAGCTGCCCGCGCTGCTGGGCGGCGTGCGCTGGGCGGCCTACAGCGAGCACAGCCGCAGCCCCAACTTCTGGGCCGCCGCCAGCCTGGGCGACCTGGACGTGTTGACCGGCACGCCGCAGCAGGTGACCACCGCCTACAAGGAAGCCATCCGCCTGGTGGAGAACGACTGGTTCTCGCTGAACTCCACCCGCCAGGGGCTGGACCTGCTGCGCCTGCTGGGCTTCCGGCCCGAGGCGGTGGACGCCGGCATCGCCACCTTCGAGCGGGCGCTGTCACGCCTGCCGGCGCCGCACAAGGACTGGCGGCCGCGCCAGGTGGTGCTGTTCGCCGGCCACATGGTCGACGCACCCGACCGGCCGGTGCCGCGCTTTCCGCCAGAGAAGGTGCCAGCCGCGGCCCGCCGCATCGCCGAAGAGCTGGACCGCCTGGAGGTCGGCCCCGACGACCTGGCCCTGACCCAGGGCGCGCAGGGGGGCGACCTGCTGTTTGCCGAGGCGGCGCTGGCGCGCGGCATGAAGCTGCAGCTGCTGCAGCCGTTCGACGAGCCGGCCTTTCTGCAGCATTCGGTGGCGCCCGGCGGCACCGAATGGCAGCAGCGCTACGACGCGGTGGCGGCCCGGCTCGACCCGGCGCGCCCGATCCTGCACGCCCCCCAGGCGCTGGGCCCGGCGCCGGCCGGCGTCGACCCCTATGCCCGCTGCAACCTGTGGCTGCTGAACACCGCGCTGTCGGGCGGCATCGACCGGGTGCGCATGATCGCGCTGTGGAACGGCGAGAAAGGCGACGGCCCCGGCGGCACCGACCACCTGGTGCACGAGGTACAGCGGCGCACCGGCCGGGCGGTGGTGATCGACACCGACAGCCTGGCCTGACAGGGCGCCAACGGCTGGGACTGCACCCGTAGAATCCGCGCCCCTGCCCGCTTGCGGCCCACCCCAACGGGGGGCGCCGCCACCCCGATGACCCTGTCCCAGCTGATCGCCGGCTTCGTGCGCCAGCACTGGCGCGCCTATGCCGCGTCGGGCTGCATGCTGGCCGGCATCGCGCTGCTGGGCGTGTGGATGCCGCGCCAGATCGGCCACATGGTCGACGCCCTGGTGGCACGCCAGCTCAGCGGCCCGGCGCTGTGGATCGAGATTGGCTGGCTGCTGGCGGCCGGCGCCTGCATCTACGGCCTGCGCGTGGCCTGGCGGCTGCTGCTGTATGCCACCGCCTTCCGCATGGGCGTGGGGCTGCGGGTGCAGCTGTACCAGCGCCTGGCCCAGCAGGGGCCGCGCTTCTACCAGGGCCAGCGCACCGGCGACCTGATGGCCCTGGCCACCAATGACGTGGACGCGGTGGAACTGGCCGCCGGTGAGGCGCTGCTGGCCGGCTTCGACGGCACGCTCACCCTGGCCCTGGTGGTGGGCGCGATGACGCTGGGCGTGGACTGGCGGCTGGCCTTGGTGGTGCTGCTGCCCTTTCCGGTGATGGGACTGGCGTTCTGGTGGATCTCACGCCACCTGCATGTGGCGTCGCGCCAGGCGCTGGACGCCTTCGGCGCGCTGAACGACCAGGTGCAGGAAAGCATCGCCGGCCTGCGCACCCTGCGGGCGCTGGGGCTCACCGGCCAGAACGCGGCACAGTTCGGTGCGCTGGCCGGCACTGCCGCTGCCCGCGGCCTGCAGGCACAGCGCTGGGAGGCCGGCTACGAGCCGGCCGTCGGCATGACCCTGAACCTCGCCATGGGCCTGGCGGTCGGCTTCGGCGG
>JAGOBT010000017.1 GCA_017999135.1 Burkholderiaceae bacterium | reverse complement strand
CCGGGGCTTGTCGGCACGGTTGCAGGCCGGTGGCGTGCCGGTGCAGGTGCAGGCCGCGGTGACGGGCGCGGTGGCCGGCGCGGTGGACGATTTCAACCGCTTCCTGCTGCAAGGCAGCACCGGCGCGGTGGAACTGCGCGACTGGTTCGGCCTGCAGCGCCGCCAGGCCGACGGCCCCTGGCAGACCGAAGGCGACCCCGCCGCGCTGCGCCTGCGTGGCCAGGCCGACCAGCTGGACCAGTGGGTGGCGCTGATCGAGGGCCGCGCGCACAGCCTGCCCGGCTTTGCCGAGGCGCTGGCGGTGCAAGAGACGATCGAGACGCTGCTGGCCGGCGTGGCGCCCGCCGCCTGAGCCGTCACCCGCTGGCGCCCATGGGGCGCCCATGGTGCGCCCATCTCGCGCCGATGTGGCGCCCGGGCCGCGCACTCAATCCAGCCCCAGCGCCTTGCGCGCCAACGCGGCGAATGCGGCCTGCTCGGCATCCGTCAGCGGCGCCAGGATCTGCGCCTGCAGCGCCTCCACCGTGGGCCGCACGGCGGCCAGCTGCGCCTGGCCGGCGGGCGTGGCATGCAGCAGGCGGGCGCGCCGGTCATCCGGGCTGACCAGCCGCTGCACCAGGCCCTTGGCCTCCAGCCGGTCGACCACGCCACCGATGGTGGCGCGGTCGAAGCTGATGGTGGCTGCCAGGCTGGCCTGGTCGATGCCGGGCTGCTGCACGATGGCATCCAGCGCGGCGAACTGCACCGACGTCATGTCGACGCCGATGGCCTGCATGCCGGCCTGGAAGGTCTGGGTCGACTGCTGGTGCAGCCGCCGGATCAGGTGCCCGGCCATCGCGATCCTGTCCATCGCTGCGTGTCTCCGTGGGTGGCCGGGCCGACCGCCCGGTGCCCGGCATCGGGCTTGACCAGTGTAATGCTGTATGCATATGATATGCATACATACTTTTTACCAGATCCTTCCACCCCCACTGGAGCACACCATGCAATACCACCGCGACGGCTTCCACCCCGGCGACCCCGACGTGTTGCCTGCCGCCCCTGGCCACCGCCAGCCGGGCGACCCGCTGCCCACCGAGGTGGACGTGCTGATCGCCGGCTCGGGGCCGGCCGGCCTGTGCCTGGCGGCGCAGCTGGCGCGCTTTCCGCAGATCCGCACCATGCTGGTCGAGCCCAAGCTGGCGCCGATGGAAAAGGGCCAGGCCGACGGCATCAGCGTGCGGTCGATGGAGATGTTCCAGGCCTTCGGCTTTGCCGAACAGGTGATGCGCGAGGCGGTGTGGATCAACGAAACCACCTTCTGGGCCCCCGGCACGGCCGCGACCGGCAGCGGCGGTGCGGCCGCACTCACCCGCGTGGCGCGGGTGCAGGACGTGCCCGACGGCATCTCGGAAATGCCGCATGTGCTGATCAACCAGGCGCGGGTGCATGACATGTTCCTCGACCGCATGCGCAATGCCCCCACCCGCCTGGTGCCCGACCTGGGCCTGAAGGTGGCCGGGCTGACAGTTGACCCCGCCACCGACGACCACCCCGTCACCGTGACCCTGGCCCACACCGCGCCAGACCGCGAAGGCCAGACCCACACCGTGCGCGCGAACTACGTGATCGGCTGCGACGGCGCCCGATCGGCGGTGCGCACAGCCATTGGCGGCGCGCTGCATGGCGACGCGGCACACCAGGCCTGGGGCGTGATCGACCTGCTGGCGGTGACCGACTTCCCCGACTGGCGCATGAAGTGCTTCGTGCGCTCGCAGGACCAGGGCACGCTGATGGTGCTGCCGCGCGAAGGCGGCCACCTGGTGCGCCTGTATGTGGAGATGGACCAGCTGGCCGACCACGAGCGCGTGGCCGACCGCCGCCTGGCGGCGGCGGACATCATCGCCAAGGCGCAGCGCATCCTGGCGCCGTTCCAGTTGGACGTGAAGGAGGTGGTCTGGTGGTCGATCTACGAGATCGGCCACCGGCTGACCGACACCTTCGACGACGTGCCGGCCGGCCAGTCAGCCCGGCGCACGCCGCGCGTGATGCTGGCCGGCGACGCCTGCCACACCCACAGCCCCAAGGCCGGCCAGGGCATGAACGTGTCGATGGGCGACACCTTCAACCTGGGCTGGAAGCTGATCGCGGTGCTGACCGGGCGGGCCGACGCCCGCCTGCTGCACACCTACACCGGCGAACGGCGTGCCGCGGCCAAGGGCCTGGTGGACTTCGACCACACCTGGTCGCGCGTGGTGGGTGCGCGCACCACCGAGGCGCCCACCGACGGCCTGCCGCCGGTGGCCCGTGCCTTCGTCGACAACCTGCCCTTCACCTGCGGGCTGACCATCCGCTACGAGCCCGGCGTGCTGACCGGCGCGGACACCCACCAGGCGCTGGCCAGCGGCTTGCCCATCGGCATGCGGCTGCATTCGGCCCCGGTGGTGCGGCTGGCCGACGCCCGGCCGATGCACCTGGGCCACTGCATCGAGGCCGACGGGCGCTTCCGGCTGTTCCTGTTCGCCCCGGCGGGCGACGACGGCCGGCCCGGCAGCACCCTGGCCGGCCTGTGCGACTGGCTGGCCGGCAATGCCGCATCGCCGCTGCGCCGCCACACCGCGCCGGGCGAAGACATCGACGCGGTGATCGATACCCGGGCGGTGTTCCAGCAGGGCTTCCGCGCGCTGGACTTCGCCGCCATGCCCGCGCTGCTGCGCCCGCCGGTGGGCGCCCATGGCCTGTGCGACTACGAAAAGGTGTTCTGCGCCGACCAGCGGCCCGAGGCCGACATCTTTGCCCTGCGCGGCATCGATCGCGCCGCCGGCTGCATGGTGGTGGTGCGGCCCGACCAGCATGTGGCGATGGTGCTGCCGTTGGCCGACCGCCAGGCCCTGGCCGACTACTTTGCCGGCGTGCTGCGGCTGCGGGGCTGAACGCCTGGCCGGCCTCAGTGACGATGTGCGTGATGCGCGTCGGGCACGTGGGGGTGCGCATGGCGCATCGGCGCGTGGCGGTGCCAGTGGCTGTGCTCGCCCACCGGCATCACGCCGTGCGCATGGTCATGGTGTCCGTCGTCGTGGCGATGCGCGTGCTCGTGCTCCAGCGCCTCGTGGTCGTGCGCGTGGGCATGTGACTCCGCCAGGTGCAGCACCACGCCGGCCAGCATCAGCGCGCTGCCCAGCAGCAGCAGGACGCTGGCCGAGCGGTCGCCCAGCGCCACGGCGAACGCGGCGCCGATGAAGGGCGCGAAGGCGAAGACAGAACCCGTGCGCGCGGCGCCGAACGCGCGCTGCGCCAACAGGTAGAAGCGCAGGCTCAGGCCGTAGCCAGTGGCGCCGACGGCCAGCAGCGCCAGCGCGGCTGCGGCAGACGGGACCGGCTCGCCGAAGACCCGGGCCAGCGCGCCCGTGGCGGTGGCGCCCAGCAACGCCTTGGCCATCACCACCTGACCGGGGTCGCGTTCCGCCAGCGCCCGGGACAAGGTGTTGTCCACGCCCCAGGCCGCGGTGGCCAGCAGCACGGCCAGCAGGCCCCACAGCTGCGCGCCGCCCGAATCGGACCTCAGGCCCTGGTCGAGCACCAGCACCATGCCGCCGGCCAGCAGCAGCGCCATGGCCGTCCAGACACGTCCGTCCATGGTCTCGTGGTACAGGCGCCAGGCCAGCACCGCCGTGAACAGGGCTTCCAGGGTGAGCATCAGCGACGCACTCGTGCCGCTGGTGTTCTGCAGGCCCCAGGCCAGCGCCACGGGGCCGATGGCGGCGCCGAACACGGCCATCGCCAGGAGGCGTGGCAGATCGCTGCGCTGCAGCCTTGCTTCGCGGTCGATGCGCTGGCGCGAGAGCAGCCCGACGGCTGCGGCCCCGGCATAGAGCAGTGCGGCTGTGCTGAACGCCCCGAGCCCGACACCGAACTGCTGCACCAGCGGCGTGCTGACGCCGAACAGCGCCGCCGCCAGCAGGGCGAGCAGCCCGCCCCGCAGGGCAGGCAGTGCTTGGGATGACAAGGCCATTTACTTGACAGTGAACCGGACCGTGATCGCCTTCCTGGCCGGGGTCGTGAGTGCAGCCACGACCTTGGCACCGGGCGCCAGTTTCACGCCCTTGGCCTCGAGCTTGTCGCCGGCCACGGCCAAGTCAGCTTCCGATTTCTCGGCACCATTCAGAACGGTCAGCTTGCCGCTCATGCCGGCGGGCGCCATCGGCTTGCCGTGGTCCTCGATGTAGATCGCTGCGCCGGTGGGCGTGCCAACCAGTTCAAAGCCCAGGTCGCTGGCGGTGGACACCACGCCGCCGTGCCTGGCCTGGGCGCCACCATGGGCGAACGCGGCGTTGAAAGACAGCACCGACAGGCCCAGCACGACCACGGTCAACAGTTGCTTCATCATCTCTTCCATCTCCTGCGAGGGTGCGGCGCACTGGATCAGGCGGCGCCGCCAGGCCTGATTCCAACTCAATAGGCTTCCTGAGTTTCTGGCGCCCCCTTCGGCGCGTCAGGCTCGGACTGGACGAGGCGCTGCGTGGCCTGTCGACCGAACAGCCAGAACAGCACCGGCGTCAGCAGCGTGTCGAGCAATGTCGAGCTGACCAGCCCGCCGAAGATCACCACCGCCACTGGGTGCAGGATCTCCTTGCCCGGGGCATCGGCCGCCAGCAGCAGCGGCGTCAGCGCAAAGGCCGCCACCAGCGCCGTCATCAGCACCGGCGTCAGCCGCTCCAGCGAACCGCGCATGATCATGGTCTGGCCGAAGCGCTCGCCCTCGAAGTTGCACAGGTTGATGTAGTGGCTGATCTTCAGGATGCCGTTGCGCGTGGCAATGCCGGCCAGCGTGATGAAGCCGACCATGGATGCCACCGACAGGCTCACGTCCGCGATCCACATCGCCACCACCGAGCCGATCAGCGCCAGCGGAATGTTGGCCATGACGATACCGGCCAGCACCACCGACTGGTAGCGGCTGTACAGCACCAGGAACATCATCACCAGCGACACCACCGACAGGCCGGCGATCAGGCGCGTGGCCTGCTCCTGCGCCTGGAACTGCCCTTCCAGGCTGATGAAGTTGCCCGGTGGCAAGGGTGTCTTCTGGATGATCTGCCGGATGTCCGCGATCACCCGCCCCATGTCGCCGCCATCGGTGTTGGCGTAGACGATGATGCGGCGCCGGCCGTTCTCGCGGCCGATCTGGTTGGGGCCGTCGGTCTCTTCCACGGTCGCGATGCTGGACACCGGAATACGCCCGGCCGGCGTGTCGATCAGCGTGCGCGCCAGGTCCTGCGGGCTGCGCTGCTGGTCGGGCAGGCGCAGCACCAGTTCATAGCGGCGCGGTCCGTCGACGATGTCGGCACCGTGCGCGCCGTCGGTCAGTGCCTGCAGCACGCGGATGGCTTCGCCGGGGGACAAGCCCATCTGCGCTGCCTTGCGGTGGTCCAGCCGCACGGTGATCTGCGGGATCAGCACCTGCTTCTCGACGGTCAGGTCGACCAGCCCCGGCACGGTGGACAACTTGCCGCGCATGTCTTCGGCCAGGCCGCGCAGCGTGTCGGTGTCGTCGCCGAAGATCTTCACCGCAATCTGCGCGCGAACGCCGGAGAGCAGATGGTCCAGGCGGTGGCTGATCGGCTGGCCGATGGTGGCCTGTGCCGGCAGCGACGAGAGACGCTCGCGGATGTCGGCCATGATGGTCTCGCGGTCGCGTTCCGATCGCTTCAGGTCGACGTCGATCTCCGCCGAGTGCACGCCTTCAGCGTGTTCGTCGAGTTCGGCGCGGCCGGTGCGGCGGCCCACCTGCGTGACCTCAGGCACCTGGCGGATCAGGGTCTCGGCCACCGAACCCACGCGATTGGCCTCGGCCAGCGATGTGCCCGGCTGCATGATCAGGCCCAGCACCAGCGAGCCTTCGTTGAAAGCCGGCAGGAAGGCACGCGGAAAGAAGGGCACGGTCGCGGCGGCACCGGCCACCGCCAGCACCGCCAGCGTGATCAGCAGCCTGGCGCGGCCGAACGACCAGGTCAGCAGCTTCGCGTCCTGGCGCTTGAGCCAGGCAACCAGCGGGCTGTCGCCATGGTCCAGGCGCTGCATCGTCGGCAGCATGTAGCAGCACATGACCGGCGTGACCGTCATCGAGACGAGCATCGACGCAAGGATCGACACGATGTAGGCGATGCCCAGCGGCGTGAACAGCCGTCCCTCGATGCCCGGCAGCGCGAACAGCGGCACGAACACCAGCACGACGATCACCGTCGCATAGACGATGCCCGAGCGCACCTCGACGCTGGCACGCCGCACCACCTCCAGCACCGACAGCGGGTTCTCGGCCAGCCGGTTCTGCTTCAGGCGCCGCAGGATGTTCTCGACATCGACCACCGCATCGTCCACCAGCTCGCCGATGGCGATGGCCAGGCCGCCCAGCGTCATCAC
Organism: Burkholderiaceae bacterium; assembly: GCA_017999135.1. Lineage (GTDB taxonomy): Bacteria > Pseudomonadota > Gammaproteobacteria > Burkholderiales > Burkholderiaceae_C > Pseudaquabacterium. Next base: position 9,613 of record JAGOBT010000017.1, on the reverse strand, counting down.
GTTGATCGACTGGCCCAACCAGTGGAAGACCAGCGCTGTCACCGCCAGCGACAGCGGGATCGCGACCAGCGAGATCACCGTCGTGCGCACCGACAGCAGAAAGGCGAACAGCACGATCGCGACCATGATCGCGCCGTCGCGCAAGGCTTCGGCCACATTGCCGATGGAGGCCTGGATGAAGTCCGCCTGGCGGAACAGCACGCGCGGCTCGGCCAGTCCTCGGGGCAGGCCCTGCTTCAGCTCCGTGAGCGCCGACTCGATCTGCGCGGTGAGCTTGACAGTGTCGGCATCGGGCTGCTTCTGAATGCTGATCACGACGGCCGGAAGGCCGTTGTAGCCCGCGTCGCCGCGCTTCAGGCCCGCCGCGAAGGACACCGTCGCCACCTGCTCCAGCAGGATGGCGCGCCCTTCCTTCCAGGCCACGGCGATGCCCGCCAGGTCTTCGACGCGGTTGCTGCGGCCCAGGTGACGGATCAGGACCTCGCGGCCGTTCAGGTCGATGAAGCCGCCGCCGGCATTGGCGGCATAGCCCTTGAGGGCCTGCTCGACCTGCGTCAGCGACACGCCGAACTGCGCCATGCGCGCCGTGTCCGGCGCGACACGCAGCGTGCGCACCTCGCCCCCGATGGGGATCACCTGCGACACGCCCGGGATCGACAGCAGCCGCGGGCGCAGCACGAAGTCGGCGTACTCGCGGGCCTGCATCGGCGTGGCCACGGGCGCCTTGCCATCACCCGGCAAAAGCGGCAATGCAACCAGCATCACCTCGCCCATGATCGACGACACCGGCCCCATCACCGGCGTGATGTCACCCGGCATCTGCGCCCGCACGATCGCCAGCCGCTCGGCCACCAGCTGGCGGTTGCGGTAGATGTCGGTGCCCCAGTCGAATTCGGCATAGACCAGCGACAGGCCCACGCCCGAGGTGCTGCGCACCCGGGTCACCCCAGGCATGCCGTTGAGGGCGGTCTCGAGCGGGAAGGTGACGAGTTGCTCGACCTCTTCCGGCGCCATGCCGCCGGCCTCCGTCAGCACGGTGATCAGCGGCTTGTTGAGGTCGGGGAACACGTCGACCGGCGTGCGCCAGGCCGTCAGTGCGCCGTAGACCATCAACAGCGCCGCCACCGCCAGCACGAACAGGCGGTTGTGCAGGCTGGTGCGAACGATCCAGTTGAACATTCGAACGCCCCGGTCAGCGGATCTGCGCGATCAGCGGCGCGCCCTGGACCACGACGCGGTTGTCCGCGCTCAGGCCCTGCGTCACCACCACGGTGCTGGCATCCAGCGGCCGGAACTGCACCGGCTGCGGGATGAAACGCTCCGCGCCCGACTTGATCCAGACGATGGGCTCGTTGGACGGATTGCGCACCACGGCCTGGGCGGGCAGCACGATGCCCTGGATGCGCTCTTTCGATTGCACCACCACGGTGACCGGCTGGCCGATGGCCAGCGGCAGCGCCGTGCCCGGCCTGGATGCGCTGACGGCGAAGGTGATCGGCAGCACCCCGTCGCGCATCGCGCGCGACGCGCCGAGCAGGCGCAGCGACACGTCGGACAGGCCCTGCAGCGAAGCACCTGCCACGCGGGCCCCCAGGCTGGCGTCGGCAGTGGTGGCCTCGACCAGCATGCGTGCCGGGTCCACCACTTCGAAGAGCACGTCGCGCGGCTCGACGACCTGCCCAACGACGAGGTCGGCGCGGGCGATCACGCCGCTGACCGGCGCGGCCAGCGCCTCGCGCGAGGACAGGCTGGCGCCGATGCTGCGTTCCCGCTCGGCCAGGCTCTTCGCCTCGGTGCGGGCCGCATCGATGTCCTTGCGCGGCACGGTGCCTTCCAGGCCTTCGAGGCGCTGCACGCGCTGCTCAGCCAGCTGGCGCTGCGCCCGCAGCTCGGCCAGCTGGGCCTGCTGCGTGCCCAGGGCGTAGGGCTCGGCGTGGTGGCGCACATAGGCCAGCACGTCGCCGCGCTTCACCGCCTGCCCTGCGACCGGCAGGCCCTTCGGCCCGGGCTCGATGCGCCCGCCGTGCACCGCCTGCACGCGGCCACTGGCGTTCGGGTCCATGACCACGCGTCCGGGCAGGTCCACCGTGGCGGCGGCTTCGGACTGTGGGGCCAGCACGGTGCGGATGGCCATGCGCCGTTGCGCGATCTTGGGCAGGTTGACGCTGCCATCGGGCAGCCGTGCCAGGCCAGAGGCATTGACCGCAGCGCCGGGCGCATCGAGGTGTTCCCCGTTGGGTCCGTGGGCGCCAGGTGCGGCCCAGGCGGTCGTGCAGGCGATCAGGCCAGCGGCCAGCGCCAAGGTGCTGTTCAGCTTGCGCGCGGCGATGTGTGCGACGTGGCGCGGCATCACAGCCCTCCCTGCAGCTTGCCGGCGGGCTGGCGGTGTCGACGCCGCCAGGCGATGCCGCCGATCAGGCCCAGGGCCGCGACACCGGCGCCGATCCAGGCGGCTCGTTCGCCGGCGTGGTCGTGCCCATGGTCGTCGCCGTCGTGCGCGTGGCCGTGGTCGCTCTTGGCTGCGGCAGTGGCGCCTTGGGGTGCGGCCCCGGCCAGTGTGCCGTCGAGCAGATCACTCTCCTGGCCGGCGACCAGGGTGAAGACGAGGCCATGTTCCCCCGGGCTGCGCAGCAGCGCCAGCAGCTTCGGGTCATCGAAGGCGTAATCGCCTTGATCGGCACGGAAGCCGGCCTTGGCCTTGATGCCGCCACTCTCCACTTCAAGTGCGGCATCCAGCACGGGTTCGTTGGTGTCGAAGCGGTCCACCAGCACCGACAGTTCGCCGGCATGCAGCGTGGCGACCAGCTCGAAGAGCTCCGACTTGGCTTCCACCCGGGGCAGCGTCGACGGGGCGCTCATCGTGGCTGGGCCGTCCAGGTGTTCGCCGTTGGGGCCATGGGCACCGGGTGCCGCGAGCACATGGACGGTGCCAGCGGCAAGCAGTGCGGTCAGTGCGATGGCCCACACTGGCCTCTGGGCACGGAGAGTGGCATGGATGTTCATGGGAGGAGTCCGAGGGCTTGATGGAGTCGGGCGCGGGCCAGGCCCAGCGCAGCGGTCTGGCGGGCGACAGCGCTGTCGGCCTGGGCCGCGGCGGCCAGTGCACGCAGCAGGTCGGGCAGCGGGGTCTCGCCGGCACGGAAGGATGTGTCGATCAGCGCCGCCCGTTCGCGCAGCAGCCGCGCGCGGGCGGTCTCGGCGTCGTGCTGCGTCTGGGCCGACTGCAGCGACGCGCGCGCCGCAGCGATGTCGCTGTCCAGGCGCTCGCGCAAGCGCTGGGCGTGGGTCTGGGCGATGTCCAGTTCGGACAGCGCCGCGGCCTCGCGCGGCTGGTTGCGGTCGTCGGTGCCGAAGGGCAGCCGCAGGCCCACGACCAGGCTGCCCTGCGCAGCCTCACCCCGGCCGGGCATGTCCTGCCGCAGGCCCAGCGTCAGCTCGGGCGCATCACGGCGTGCGTGGCGCACCAGGTCCAGGCGTCTCTGCGCGAGTTCGGTGGACTGGCTGGCCCACTGCCATTCAGGATGCCCGGCCACGTCGAGCGCTGCAGCAACAGGGATCGCAGCGCCGGGCAGGTCCGGCCATGCCGTCAGGCCGGTCAGCAGGGTCCAGCGGGCCCGGGCGGAGAGCAGCCGCTGGCGCGCATCGGCCACGGCCGCGGTGGCCGCGAGATGCTCTGCCTGGGCCGCCAGGCTGTCGGCGCGGGCCAGATCGCCAGCACGCACCCGGCGCTGCACGTCGTCTGCCAGTTGCCGCAGCGACAAGGCCTGGGCGTCGGCCTGGGCCACGTCGGCCTGCAGGCCGGCCAGCTGCCAGGCCGCCTCGCGGAGCTCGCCGGCCAGACGCAGGCGCGCCACCTGCTCGGCAGCCTGCGCCTGTGCTGCGGCGGCGTCCGCAGTGCCGGCACGGGCCGCCCGCTGGCCCGGCAGCCAGAGCGGCACGGCGAGGGCGATCTCGGTTTCGCGCCGGCCGGCGTTGCCGTGGAGGCGGTCGTCGCGGTGGCTCAGCTCCAGCGTCGGAGGTGCGGCCCAGAGCCTGGCGGCGCTGGTGCGTTCCACGTCGGCACGGCGGCGCTGGCCGTCGGCCTCTCGCGCAGCGACGGCGCGCTGCCACGCGGCGTCGAAGGCGGTGCGCAGGGACACAACAGCGCTTGACGCTGCGTCGGCGCTGGCGGTGGCGGTGGGGCCCACCGGTGGTGAAGTGGCCGGCTGGGCCCAGGCAGGCACGCCGGCCAGGCTGCCTGCGAGCGCGCAGGCAACCAGCCTTGCTGGAACGTTCACGTGGATCCTGACGAATGGACTGCCGCAGGCAGGTCACCTGCGTAGCCAGGTTGTGCAGCAGACGCTGGGTACGCCTGCGGCAGACCGGTGCTCGCGTGCGAGGCCGCTGCGGCGGGAGGCCGGGCGCCCACAGATGGGCGCCCGCCGCGAAGGCGGGTCAGGGGTGGACGCGAGGTGGCCGGAGCAGGCCGTCGAGGACCGGATCGGGCACGCACACACCTTGCAGCCCATCAGGCGGCGCAGACCCGCTGCGCGGGACATGGTGCGCAACGGCTGGCAGCAGCGCGGTCGTGACCGTCAGGTGGTCGCCGAGCAAGTGGAACGCCGAAGCCGGCGAATCGTCCAGGTGGAACGACCCATCGTCATGGTGGTGATGCCCTTCCTGCTGCCAATGCAGGGCCGCATGCGCCAGATCCGACAGGACATTGACCGTCGAGCCCGGCCGCGCCAACGCCACTGACTGCCAGAGCATGGCAAGCACAAGCGCAAGCAGGACGGCGGATCGACGCATGACGCGCGAGTGTAGCGAAGCCCCAGCCAGCGACGCGCCACGATAATCCGGCACCACCAGCCTGGCGGCTGCCTTGGGCCGCCGCGCCACGCCGCCAACCCTTGATGCCGACCGACAACCCATCGCCCATCGCCAAGAGCGCCGACCTGTCGGGCCACACACCCATGATGGCCCAGTACCTCGCCATCAAGGCCGGCTTCCCCGACACCCTGGTGTTCTACCGGATGGGTGATTTCTACGAGCTGTTCTTCGACGACGCCCGCAAGGCCCACCGCCTGCTCGACATCACCCTGACCACCCGCGGCCAGAGCGCCGGCGAGCCGGTGGTGATGGCCGGCGTGCCGGTGCACTCGGTCGAGAACTACCTGGCGCGGCTGATCAGGCTGGGCGAAGCGGTGGCGATTGCCGAGCAGGTGGGCGACGTGGCCACCGCCAAGGGCCCGGTGGAGCGCAAGGTGGTGCGCGTGGTGACACCCGGCACCATCACCGACAGCGCCCTGCTCGACGACCGCGTCGACACCCTGCTGTGCGCGGCCACCAAGATCCGCAACACCTGGGGCCTGGCCTGGCTGGGCCTGGCCAGTGGGCAGCTGGGCGTGACCGAGTGCACCGACGCCGACCTGGCCGGCTGGCTGGCCCGGCTGGACCCGGCCGAGTTGCTCGTCCCGCAGGGCGATCTGGCCGACAGCCTGCCCGCGGCCATCACCCAGCACCGCGCCGCCCGCACCGCGCGGCCGGCCTGGCAGTTCGACACCGCGCTGGGCGAGCGCAAGCTGTGCGCGCTGCTGAAGGTGGCCTCGCTGCAGGGCTTCAACGCGCAGGACCTGCCGGTGGCCCAGGCCGCTGCCGCCGCGCTGCTGAGTTTTGCCGAGCACACGCAAGGCCAGGCGCTGGCCCATGTGGCGACGCTGGAAGCGGCCCGCGCCAGCAGCCTGATCGACCTGCCGCCGGCCACCCACCGCAACCTGGAACTGACCCAGACCCTGCGCGGCGAGAAGGCGCCGACGCTGCTGTCGCTGATCGACAGCTGCCAGACCGGCATGGGCAGCCGCAACCTGCGCCACTGGCTGACCCACCCGCCGCGCGACCGCGCACCCGCCACCGCCCGCCATGCCGCCATCGCCGCCCTGCTGGAGCACGGCGCCGACCCGCTGCGCGCCGCGCTGCGGGCCGTCAGCGATGTCGAACGCATCACCGCCCGGCTGGCGCTGCGCCAGGTGCGCCCACGTGAGCTGAGCGGCCTGCGTGCCACGCTGGCCCTGCTGCCGGTGCTGCGCGGCACCCTGCCCGACGCGGGTGCGGCCCGGTTGATCGACGAGGCCGCCGACGCGCTGCAGCCGCCGCCCGCGCTGCACGCGCTGCTGCAATCGGCCATCGCCGACGAGCCCGCGGTGCTGCTGCGCGACGGCGGCGTGATCGCCACCGGCCACGATGCCGAGCTGGACGAGCTGCGCGCCATCGGCCAGAACTGCGACGCCTTCCTGCTCGACCTGGAAGTGCGCGAGCGACAACGCTCCGGCATCGCCAACCTGCGGGTGCAGTTCAACCGGGTGCATGGCTTCTACATTGAGGTGACGGCCGGCCAGCTGGACAAGGTGCCCGCCGACTACCAGCGCCGGCAGACCCTGAAGAACGCCGAGCGCTTCATCACGCCGGAGCTCAAGACCTTCGAGGACAAGGCGCTGAGCGCGCAAGACCGCGCCCTGGCCCGCGAGAAGTGGCTGTTCGACCAGCTGCTGGAGCAGCTGCAGGCGCACCTGCAGCCGCTGGCCGCGCTGGCCCGCGCGCTGGCCGCGCTGGACGCGCTGGCCGCACTGGCCGAGCGCGCCGCCACGCTGGCGTGGTGCCGGCCGCGCTTCGTGCCCCAGCCCTGCATCGACATCACCCAGGGCCGCCACCCGGTGGTGCAGGTGCGCCTGATGGAAACCGGCGGGCCCGACTTCATCGCCAATGATTGCCGGCTGGACGCCCGCACCCGCATGCTGGTGATCACCGGCCCCAACATGGGCGGCAAGAGCACCTACATGCGCCAGGTGGCGCTGATCGTGCTGCTGGCCAGCATGGGCAGCTTCGTGCCGGCGCAGGCCTGCACGCTGGGGCCGATCGACGCCATCCACACCCGCATCGGCGCGGCCGACGACCTGGTCAATGCCCAGTCGACCTTCATGCTGGAGATGACCGAGGCCGCCGCCATCGTGCACGCGGCCACGCCGCACAGCCTGGTGCTGATGGACGAGATCGGCCGCGGCACCAGCACCTTCGACGGCCTGGCCCTGGCCGGCGCCATCGCCACCCAGCTGCATGACCGCAACCAGGCCTTCACCCTGTTTGCCACCCACTACTTCGAGCTGACCGACTTCCCGGCAAAGCACCCGCGGGCGCTGAACATGCATGTGTCGGCGGTGGAGGCGGGGCACGACATCGTGTTCCTGCACGCCATCGAGCCCGGCCCGGCCAGCCGCAGCTACGGCGTGCAGGTGGCGCGCCTGGCCGGCATGCCCGCTGCCCTGGTGCGCCAGGCCCGTGCCACGCTCGAGGCGCTGGAAACCCAGCAACGCGCCGGGGATGCGCAGGTCGACCTGTTCGCCGCGCCGCCCGAGGCCAGCGCCGCACCCGAGCCGTCGCCGGTGGATGCAGCGCTGGCGCGCATCGACCCCGACGCGCTGACCCCGCGCGAGGCGCTGGACGCGCTGTACCGGCTGAAAACCCTGGCCGGCCGCGGCTGACGTCAGCCCAGGCACCGCTGGCGACATCCGCCAGCGTTCTGTCGCCTGCCGGGCCGGTGGCAACGCCGGGCGTGGGAGCATGGCGCCATGCCATCCACCACGCCGCTCCCCACCGCCCCGCTGCTCGACGTCCGCCAGCTTGCCAAGCGCTACGGCACCCGCCAGGCGGTGGCCGATGTCTCGCTGCAGGTGGCGCCCGGCACGCTGCTGGGCCTGCTGGGCCCCAACGGCGCCGGCAAGAGCACCACGTTGTCGATGATCGCCGGCCTGACACCGGCCGACAGCGGCAGCGTGCAGATCGCCGGGCGCAGCCAGGCCGACGACCCCGCCGCCGCCCGCCGCCAGATCGGCCTGGTGACACAGGACCTGGCGCTGCATGACCTGCTGAGCGCGCGCCGCAACCTGCTGCTGTTCGGCGCGCTGCACGGCCTGGGCGGCGCGGCGCTGGCGCAGCGCGCCGATGCAGTGCTGGCCCAGGTGGGCCTGGCCGACCGCGCCGGTGATGCGCCAGCCACCTTCAGCGGCGGCATGAAGCGCCGCCTGCACATCGCCTGCGCGCTGGTGCACGACCCCGCCCTGCTGCTGCTGGACGAGCCCACCGCCGGCGTCGACCCGCAGAGCCGGCTGGCCATCTTCGGCATGCTGGAGGCGCTGCGCGCCGCCGGCAAGGCCCTGGTCTACACCACCCACCACATGGAAGAGGTGGAACGCCTGGCCGACCAGCTGGTGATCATCGACCACGGCCGGGTGGTGGCCCAGGGCACGCTGGCCGCGCTGCGCCAGCGCCTGCCCGGCCGCCAGCGGCTGGACATCGCGCTGGCGGCGCCGGCCGACGATGCCCTGCTGGCCGCCGTGCGCAGCCTGCCTGGCGTGCACCAGGCCGACGCCCGGCCCGAAGGCCTGGCCCTGGTGCTGGCCGATGCCACCGCCGGTGCGCCTGGCCTGGCCGGCAGCGCCGCCGCAGTGCTGGCCCTGCTGGCGGCCCGCGGCGTGGTGGTGGAGCACCTGGCCAGCCAGCGCGCCACGTTGGAAGACGTGTTCATCGACCTGACCGGTCGCCAACTTCGGGACTGACATGACTGCCTTCATCGCCCTGGTGCACACCGATCTGCTGCTCTACCTGCGCAACCGCCGGGCGCTGCTGATGAGCCTGGCCGCGCCCATCCTCATCGGCGCCTTCTTCGGCAGCCTGTTCAACCAGCGTGAACCGCAGGTGCAGCAGGTGCCGGTGGCGGTGGTCGACCTCGATGGCAGCGCACTGTCGGCCCAGGTGCTGGCCGCGCTGCGGGCCGATGCGGCGCTGAAGCTCAGCACACCCGACGCCGCCACTGCGCTGGACGGCGTGCGCCGCGGCAGCCTGCGCGCCGTGATCACCGTACCGGCCGGCTTTGGCAACCAGGCCCTGGCTGCGCTGCAAGGCCAGGCCGACAAGCCGCAGCTGGCGCTGGCGCACGACCCGTCGCAGAACGTGGTGCTGCCGCTGCTGCGCGGGCTGCTGGCCCAGCATGTGGGCCAGGCGGTGGCGCAGTCGGCCTTCGGCGGTGCGGCCGACGGCAGCGGTCCGCGCCGCAGCCCCGACTTCGCCATGCCCTTCACCCTGCAGGAGACCAGTGCCGTGGTGCAGAAGCACGCCGGCGATGGCTACGACAGCTATGCCCATGCGTTTGCCGGCATGGGCGTGCAGTTCGTGCTGCTGATGGCGGTGGACACCGGCATCGCGCTGCTGCTGATGCGCCGCACCGGGCTGTGGCAGCGGCTGCGCGCGGCCCCGCTGTCGCGGCTGCAATTGCTGGGCAGCCGGGTGGCATCGGGTGCGTTGACCGGGCTGGGCGTGTTCGTGGTGGTGTTTGCCGTGGCCATTGCGGTGTTCGGCGTGCGGGTGCAGGGCAGTGCCGTCGGCCTGTTGGCGGTGATGGCCGCCACCGCCTTGTGCAGCGCCACGCTGGGGCTGATGGTGGCGGCGCTGGGCCGGTCACCCGAGGCCACCCGCGGCCTGGCCATCCTGGTGACGCTGCTGCTGGTGATGCTGGGCGGCGCCTGGGTGCCCAGCTTCCTGTTTCCGCCCTGGCTGCAGGCCGCCGCCGCCTGGACCCCCACCC
>JAGOBT010000375.1 GCA_017999135.1 Burkholderiaceae bacterium | reverse complement strand
AGGGCCTGTTCGAATGGCTGCGCAAGGCGCCGTGGAGCAACCCCACCTTCTCGGGCGTGTTCATCTCGATCATCGGCTTCGGTTTCCTGGGCGGCATCTCGGGCGTGATGATGGGCACCGAGCAGCTAAACATGATCATCCACAACACGATCTACGTGCCTGGGCACTTCCACGCCACGGTGGTGGTGGGCACCACGCTCACCTTCATGGCGCTGACCTACTACCTGATCCCGGTGCTGTTCAGGCGCGAGATGATCAACCCGGTGCTGGCGAAGTGGCAGCCCTACCTGTTCGGCTTCTCGATGTACTTCTTCTGCCTGGTGATGATGGGCGCCGGCACGCTGGGGGTGTCACGCCGCCACTGGGACATGGCCTTCCAGGGCGCCGCACTGGCCTATGAATGGCCGGGTGCGGCCTACCTGATGATGGCGCTGGTGGGCGTGGCCGGCATCGCGGCCATCACCGGCGGCGCGATCTACATCTACATCACGGTGGGTTCGCTGCTGTGGGGCCGCAAGCTCGAAGCGGGTGCCACCAGTGGCAAGTTCACGCCCGTCGGCCGCGCGTCGCCCTCTGTCGTCGCGCAGAGCTATGGCTCGATGGGTTTTGCGGCGCCAGGCACCTTCACGCTGGCGATGGTCTTCCTGCTGGCCTTCGTCCTGTACTACTTCATCAACTGGAAGTACCTCTCGACCCTGTGGGGCCTGAGTTGAGCCGCAGCGGCTTTCACTCCCGCGCCTGATTCCAGCAGTACAGACCCACCAGGAGACACGCCATGAACCGCAGCGCCCAACCTGCCGTCTTGCCAAGGGCCGCCTCGGCGGCCCGCACTCACGCGCCGGCCGTGGCGCGTTGGCGCACCGTGCTGGGCGTCTTCAAGCTGCGCATCAGTGTGCTCATCATGGCCACGGCGCTGGGCGGCCTGTTCATCGTGCCCGACGGCTCGGTGGCGCCGCTGCAGGCCCTGGTGCTGGCGCTGTCGGTGCTGCTGGCCTCGGCCAGCGCGGGCGCCTTCAACCAGTTCGTCGAAGCCGACAGCGACCGCCTGATGGCGCGCACGCGCACGCGGGCCTTTGCCAGCGGCGCCTTGCCGCGCAGCAAGGCTTGGCTGATCGGCATCGTGGCGCTGCTGGTGTTTGCAGTCAGCCTGTCGGCGGTCTTCGTCAACCTCGCGGCCGCCGGCTTCGTGCTGCTGGGCGCCCTCACCTACGCCGGCGTCTACACGCTGGGGCTGAAGCGGCGCACGCCCTGGAACATCGTCATCGGTGGCCTGGCCGGCAGCTTCGCGGTGCTGGCGGGCGCGGCCGCAGTGAACCCGCAGATCGGCCCGCTGGCCGCCTTGCTGGCGCTGGTGCTCTTCCTGTGGACGCCGCCGCACTTCTGGAGCCTGGCCATCGCCAACGAAGCGCAGTACGCCGCCGCGGGTGTGCCCATGCTGCCGGTGGTGGTGGGCGCGGCGCGTGCCGCGCGCATCGTGCATGCCAGCACCCTCGCACTGGTGACGGTGTCGCTGCTGCCGGTGTTCTTCGGCGCGGGCTGGATCGTCTTCGCGGGCGCTCTGGTCGGTGGCGTGCACTTCCTGCGCAAGACCCATGCGCTGGTGCGCCAGCCCGACCGCCGCACGGCGATGGCGGCGTTTTTTGCGTCCATGGTGCAGCTCAGTGCACTGTTGGCGGCGGTGGTCATCGATGCTGCTTTGCGCTGATGGCCCCAGAACGCGCACCGCGCCACTCTTCGCGGGCCACGGTCGCCGCCTGATCCGGCGCAACTGCGCCATCGCGGCGCTGGCCCTCGGCCTGCCTTTCGCCGGCTGGGCCGTCGACACGGCCGCAAAGCCGGCAGCCCCACGCGTCGAAAGCACCGAAGCCGCCCCGCGCGCCCTCGGCGCCCTGCCCACGCTGAACGAAGCGGCCGCGCTGCGTGCTGCGCGAGCCGCCATCGGCAGACCGATGCCCGACCTGGTGCTGCTCGACCGCCAGGGCCGTTCCGTCAAGCTGTCCGACTACCGCGGCAAGCCGCTGCTGGTGAGCTTCATCTACACCGGCTGCTTCCAGATCTGCCCGACGCAGACGCGTGCGCTGCTGCAGGCCGTGCAGGGCCTGGAGCGCACGCTCGGTGAACACCAGTTCAACATCGTCAGCATCGGCTTCAACCAGCCCTTCGACAGCCCCGAGGCGATGCGCTCGTTTGCCCGCCAGCACCTCATCGAGCACGGCAATTGGGAGTTCCTGAGCCCGTCGCGCGACGTCTTGGCCCAGCTCACCAACACCTTCGGCTTCAGCTACGTGGCTACGCCGGCGGGATTCGACCACGTGCTGGGTGTGACCGTGGTGGACGCCGCGGGGCGTATCCATGCGCAGGTCTTCGGCGACCGGCTGCGCGCCGACCAGCTGGGTGAACCGCTGCGCCAGCTGCTGCTGGGCACACCGCCCGCAGCGACCTCGACGCTGGCAGCCGTGGTCGAACGCGTGCGCATCCTGTGCACCGTCTACGACCCCGAAACCGGCGAGTACCGCTACGACTACAAGCTGATCTTCGAGATCATCGGTGGCGCGCTGTTCTTCTTCAGCGTGGCGATCTACCTGCTCATCGAATGGCGCGACCAGCGGCGTGCGCGCCGACGTTCATGCACACCCCGCCCACGGGCCTCCGGCAGCACGGCCTGACCGCCTGGCGCGCCGTCGAAGGCGTCTTCGATGCCGCCTTCGGCTCGCGCCTGAACCCGCTGCGTCACCTGGGCGCCATCGGCTTCATGGCCTTCTGGTTGCTGGCGACCAGCGGCGTGGTGCTGTTCATCGTGTTCGACACCTCGGTGACCGGGGCCTGGCGCTCCATCGAAGAGTTGTCGCGTCTGCCCTTCGGCCTGGGCCGGCTGCTGCGCGGTCTGCACCGTTATGCCGCCGACGTGCTGGTGATCGCGACCGCCCTGCACCTGCTGCGCGAATGGCTGCACGGGCACGCACGGGGCTTCCGGCGTTTCCACTGGCTGACCGGCGTGCCGCTGATCGGCTTCGTCTTCGTCAGTGCCATCGGCGGCTTCTGGATCAACTGGGACCAGCTGGGCCAGTACTCGGCCATCGCCACCGCCGAGTGGCTGGACGCGTTGCCGCTGCTGGCGGCGCCGCTGGCACGCAACTTCCTCGTCGAAGGCGCGGTGAGCGACCGCCTGTTCTCGCTCTTCGTGTTCGTGCACATCGGCGCGCCGCTGCTGATGCTGTTCGGGCTGTGGTTCCACATTCAGCGCATCACGCGCGCCGCCGTGCTGCCGCCGCGCCCGCTGGCGCTGGGGCTGCTGGCCACGTTGGCCGTCCTGGCGCTGGCCAGCCCCGTGGCCAGCCATGCGCCGGCCACGCTGGCCCGCGTGCCCGAGCAGCTGCGGCTCGACTGGATCCTGCTCTTCGTGCATCCGCTGGTCGATGCCACCTCGCCGGCCTTCGTCTGGGCCGTGGTCGGCGCTGGCGCCGCGCTGCTCTTCGCGCTGCCCTTCCTGCCGCAGCCGGCACGCCCGGCCGTGGCGGTGGTCGACGCCGACAACTGCAACGGCTGCAAGCGCTGCTTCGTCGACTGCCCCTACGCCGCCATCACGATGGTGCCGCACCCCAACCAACGCATCGGCCGCACGCTGGCGCAGGTGGACGGCAACCTGTGTGCCGGCTGCGGCATCTGCGCCGGCGCCTGCCCTTCGTCGACACCCTTCCGCAGCACGGCACAGCTCGTCACCGGCATCGACATGCCACAGCTCACCGTGAATACGCTGCGCCAGCGCCTGCAAGAGGCCGTGAGCACATCTCAAACCGCCCGGCCCCTGGTGCTCTTCGGCTGCGACCACGGTGCGCGTTGCAGCAGCCTGACGGCATCCGACGTCACGCCCTTCAGCCTGCTGTGCGCCGGCCAGCTGCCGCCGTCCTTCGTCGAATACGCCTTGCGCGACGGCGCCGCCGGCGTGCTGGTGGCGGCCTGCCGCGAGGGCGGCTGCGAGTTCCGCCTCGGCGAGCGCTGGACGGCCGAACGCCTGGCCGGCGAGCGCGAACCGCACCTGCGTGCCGGCGTGGCCGCGCAGCGGCTGGAAGTGGTGGTCGCCGGCCCCGGCGACGAAGACCAGCTGGCCATCGGCCTGGAACGCCTGCGCCAGCGTGTGCAGACACTGGCCCCCGACCCGGACCCCGTTTTGCGCCTGCACCATGCCTGACACCCCCGCCCGAAACCCGACCCGGCTGGGCCCGCGCGCCTGGCTCGGGCAGCTGCTGCTGTACGGGCTGTTCGCCTTGACC
>JAGOBT010000016.1 GCA_017999135.1 Burkholderiaceae bacterium | reverse complement strand
GCCTGATGGTCAAGCTGGGCGCGAAGGAAGACACCGCCCGCACCACGGTGGCCGCCGCGCCGGCAGCGCCAGCAAAGGCCCGCGTGGCCACGGTGCCGGCCACCGCGGCGATGGAGATCGACGAAGGATTCGACCGGGCCTGGCGCCAGGTGGGCCTGGCGCTGGACCGCAGCGGCTTCACCGTGGAAGACCGCGACCGCAGCGCCGGCATCTATTTCGTGCGCTACATCGACCCCAAGCAGGCCAACAAGGACGAGCCGAACTTCTTCTCCAAGCTGTTCGGCGGCGGCGACAAGGACACTGCCCGCCCGCAGCGCGTGCGGGTGCTGGTCAAGGCCACCGGTGCCAAGACCCAGGTGACCGTGCAGACAGCCGACGGTAACCCCGACAACAGCCTGCAGGCGCGCACCATCGTGGGCAAGCTGATCGACGAACTGAAGTAGGCACGGCCCCACCGGCCGGCACCAGGAGACACCGCGATGCAACAGGCAGAAGACTTCCGCGCCGAAAGCCAGGCCATGTTCGCGCTGCTGGACCGCGCCGACCCCGCGGCATTCGGCGAGCCCACCCTGTTCAAGGGCTGGACCATCAACGCCGTGCTGCAGCACCTGCATTTCTGGAACCAGATGGCCGGCCTGCAGCTGACCGACGAACCGCTGCTGCTGCAGCGCATCGCCGCGGTGATGGCGCATGGCAAGGGCATGCGCGATTTCGAGAACACCCACTTCCAGGGCCTGTCGGGCCGCGCATTGCTGGACGCCTGGCACCAGGGCTTCGAAGCCACGGCCGACGCCTTCGCCCAGGCCGACCCCAAGGCCCGGCTGAAGTGGCCTGGCCCCGACATGAGCGCCCGCTCGTCGATCACCGCCCGGCTGATGGAAACCTGGGCCCATGGCCAGGAGGTCTACGACCACCTGGGCGTGGTGCGCCAGAACGCCGACCGGGTGCAGAACATCGTGATGCTGGGCGTCAACACCTTCGGCTGGACCTACGCCACCCGCAAGCAGACGCCACCCGGCCCGATGCCGCACCTGGTGCTGACCGCCCCCTCGGGCGCGGTGTGGGCCTACGGCGAGCCGAGCGAGACCGAGCGCATCACCGGCCGCGCCGACGAGTTCTGCCAGGTCGTCACCCAGACCCGCAACGTGGCCGACACCGGCCTGCAGGTGACCGGCCCGGTGGCCACCGACTGGATGAGCAAGGCCCAGTGTTTTGCCGGCCCGCCGGAAACACCGCCGGCACCGGGCACGCGTCACACCCGAGCGCTGAACTGAACGAACCAAGCGGCCGCCGCGGAACCGGCTTTGCCGGGCTGCTGGGGCCGCCCCCTTGAGGGGGCTGAGGCCGGACACAAACGGCATGCCGTTTGTGCCTGCCGAAGAGCTGCGCCTCTGGCCCAGCGCGGCCTGCAAGGCCGGCGCAGCCGCTACGGGGGTGGGCCGTCAATGGGCCTGCTCCCAGTTGGGTCCGACACCCACTTCGGCCAGCAAAGGCACGCTGAGTTTCGCCACGCCGGCCATCAGCGCCGGCACCTGCTCACGCACCCAGGGCAGTTCCTCGTCGGGCACCTCGAACACCAGTTCGTCGTGCACCTGCATCACCATGGCGGTGCGCTTGCCGGCGGCGTCCAGCGCACCCTGCACCGCGATCATCGCCAGCTTGATCAGGTCGGCAGCCGTGCCCTGCATCGGCGCGTTGATGGCTTGGCGCTCGGCGCCTGCGCGGCGCGGGCCATTGCCACCACGGATCTCGGGCAGCTCGATGCGGCGGCCGAACAGCGTCTCCACATAGCCAGTGGCCGCGGCACTGGCCTTGGTCTCGTCCATGTAGCGCTTCACGCCGGCAAAGCGGGCGAAGTAGCGGTCGATGAAGTCGCGCGCCATCTTCTGGTCGATGCCCAGGCTCTGCGCCAGGCCGAAGGCGCCCATGCCGTAGATCAGGCCGAAGTTGATGGTCTTGGCATAGCGGCGCTGCTCGCTGGTGACGGCGTCGACCGTGGTGTTGAACACCTCGGCGGCGGTGGCCTTGTGCACGTCCAGCCCGTCGGCGAAGGCGCGGGTCAGACCGGGGTCGCCGCTGATGTGGGCCATGATGCGCAGCTCGATCTGGCTGTAGTCGGCTGACACGATCACATGGCCCGGCGGGGCGATGAAGGCCTCGCGCACCCGGCGGCCTTCGGCCGTGCGGATGGGGATGTTCTGCAGGTTGGGGTCGTTGCTGCTGAGGCGCCCGGTGATGGCCACCGCCTGCGCATAGTTGGTGTGCACCCGCCCGGTGGCAGGGTTCACCATCAGCGGCAGTTTGTCGGTGTAGGTGCCCTTGAGCTTGGCCAGGCTGCGGTGCTCCAGGATGCGGGCGGGCAGCGGGTAGTCGGCGGCCAGCTCCTGCAGCACTTCTTCATCGGTGCTGGGTGCGCCCGAGGCAGTCTTCTTCCTGACCGGCAGGCCCAGCTGGTTGAACAGGATCTCGCCGATCTGCTTGGGGCTGCCCAGGTTGAAGGGCTGGCCGGCGATCTGGTAGGCCTGCTCTTCCAGCTGCACCATGCGCTCGGCCAGCTGCTGGCTCTGCTGGGCCAGCACGCTCGCGTCCACCAGCACGCCATGGCGCTCGATGCGCTGCAGGATCAAGGACACCGGCATCTCGATGTCGCGGTAGACATGCAGCAGGCCCGGCACCGCCGCCACCCGCGGGTGCAGCACCTGGTGCACCTGCAGCGTCATCTCGCTGTCCTCGCCGCTGTAGGTGGTGGCGCGTTCGATGTCGACCTGGCTGAACGGGATCTGGTGGACACCCTTGCCGCACAGGTCTTCATAGCTCAGGCCCTGGCGGCCCAAGTGGCGCTCGGCCAGCTTCTCCAGGCTGTGCGTCAGGTGGGCTTCCCAGACATAGCTTTCCAGCAGCGTGTCGTGCTGCCAGCCCCGCACGGTGATGCCGTGGTTGGCCAGCACGTGGGTGTCGTACTTGATGTTCTGGCCCACCTTGGACGCGGCCGCATCTTCCAGCCAGGGCCGCAGCGTGGCCAGCACGGCATCCAGCGGCAGCTGGTCGGGCGCACCGGCGTAGTCGTGCGCCACCGGCACGTAGGCGGCCTCGCCCGGCTGCACGGCAAAGCTGATGCCGACGATGCGGGCGCGCAGCGGGTCGAGGCTGTCGGTCTCGGTGTCCAGCGCGGCCAGTGGCGCGCTCTTCAAGCGGTCCAGCCAGGCGGCCAGGCGGTCGGCGTCCAGCACCGTTTCGTAGCGGCGTGCCAGCGTGCTGTTGTCGGGCTTGGCGGGTTCGGCGCCGGTGCCGACGGCATCGAACAGCCCAGGCGCGGCGGCCGCGATGCTGGCGCCCACGCCCAGCTCGGTCTCCAGCTCCTTGCGCCAGGCTTTGAAGCCGTAGCGCTGGTAGAAGTCCAGCAGCCCTTCACGGTCGACCGGCTGCAGCGCCAGCGCCTCCACCGCCGGCCAGCCGGCGATGTGGGCCGACAGGTCGCAATCGGTCACCACCGTCACCAGGCGGCGGCCCTGGGGCAGCCAGTCCAGGGCCTTGCGCAGGTTCTCGCCGGCCACGCCCTTGATGCTGGCGGCGGCCGCCATCACGCCGTCCAGGCTGCCGTGCTCGGCCAGCCACTTCACAGCAGTCTTGGGGCCGACCTTGTCGACGCCCGGCACGTTGTCCACCGTGTCGCCGATCAGCGTCAGGTAATCGATGATCCGGTCCGGCGCCACGCCGAATTTGGCCACCACGCCGGCGATGTCCAGCCGCTCGTTGCTCATGGTGTTGATCAGCGTGACGCGTTCATTCACCAGCTGCGCCAGGTCCTTGTCACCGGTGGAGATCACCACCTGGTGGCCGGCCGCAGCGCCCACGCGAGCCAGCGTGCCGATGGCGTCGTCGGCCTCGATGCCGGGCACCTCCAGCACCGGCCAGCCCAGCAGGCGCACCACCTCGTGGATGGGCGCGATCTGGGTGCGCAGGTCGTCGGGCATGGGCGCGCGCTGGGCCTTGTACTGGTCGTACCAGGCATCGCGGAACGTCGGCCCATGGGCATCGAACACGCAGGCGGCATGCCCGCCTGGGCCACTGCCGATGATCTGCTCGCGCAGGCGCTTCATCATCGCCACCAGCCCATGGATGGCGCCGGTCGGGAAGCCGTCGGGCCCGCGCAGGTCGGGCATGGCGTGGTAGGCCCGGTACAGGTAGCTGGATCCGTCGACCAGCAGCAGCATCGGCAGGGGGGTGTTGGCGTCGCTCATGCACGGATTGTGGTGGCTGCCGGCCCATCTGCCGACACGCGGCCGACCGGGCGGCCGCCACCTAGAATCGCGGCATGAAGACGACTCTGCTGCTGTGCCTGTGCGCCACGCTGACAGCCTGCGCCGGCCTGGCGCCACGGCCGGCGGGCGATGCGGCCGTGCAGCGCCTGGTCAGCGAAGACGACCAGGTCCGCATCACCGAGCTGCGGGTGCGCGGCCAGACCCAGCGCATCAGCGTCGACAACAAGGACAGCGCCGCCCCGCGCTACGAGATCACGCCCCAGGCCGCGGGCAGCGACCCGTCGGCCGCCAAGACCGGTGCCGGCCAGCGTGTCTGGACCGTGCTGAGCTTCTAGCCACGCCGCCATGGCCGTGTTCACCGATGTCACGCCGGCCGAGGCCGGCGCGCTGACCGAGCGCCTGGGCGCCGGCAGGCTGCAGCAGCTGCAGGGCATCGGCGCGGGCATCGAGAACAGCAATTTCTTCGTCACCACCGACCACGGTGACTGGGTGCTGACCCTGTTCGAGCGCCTGACGGCCGACCAGCTGCCGTACTACCTGCGGCTGATGCAGCACCTGGCGCAGCGCGGCCTGCCGGTGCCCGAGCCGCGGGCCGATGCCGGCGGCCAGATCCTGCACCAGCTGGCGGGCAAGCCGGCGGCCCTGGTCAACCGCCTGCCCGGCCACCACCAGCTGGCGCCCGACCTGCACCACTGCGCCCAGCTCGGCGGCCTGCTGGCACGCATGCACCTGGCGGTGGCCGACTTTGCGCTGCAGCAGCCCAACCTGCGCGGCCGGGCCTGGTGGCGACAGATCGCGCCGCTGGTGCGGCCGCACCTCACGCCGGTGCAACGGCAGTTGCTGGACGACGAGCTGGCCTTCCAGCACCAGGTGGCCTTGTCGCCCGCCTTCGCGGCGCTGCCGCAAGGCGCGGTGCATGCCGACCTGTTCTGCGACAACGTGCTGTTCGACGGCCTGCCCGGCCACGAGAAGCTGACCGGCGCCTTCGACTTCTACTTTGCCGGCACCGACAGCTTCGGCTACGACCTGGCGGTGTGCCTGAATGACTGGTGCCTGAATGCCGACGACGCCAGCCTCGACATGGCCCGCGCCCAGGCCCTGGTGCAGGCCTACGAGGCACAGCGCCCGCTGTCGGCCACCGAGCACCGCCTGCTGCCGGCGCTGCTGCGGGCCGCAGCGCTGCGCTTCTGGCTGTCGCGCCTGGGCGACTGGCACCTGCCACGCCCGGCCGCGCTGCTGCAGCCCAAGGATCCGGGCCATTTCGAACGGGTGCTGCGCCAGCGCATCGCCCAGCCCTGGCATGCGCTCGTCTGAGCGCCTGCTGCCTTTCCACCCCTGACCCGAGACCTCTGCCCACCCCATGGGACTTCGCCTTCAACCGGTTGCCCCTGTCCAGGGCTGGCGCTGGCTGCGCCAGGGCCTGCAGCTCTGGGCGCAACGGCCGCTGGCCTTTGTCGGCCTGTTCGTGTTCTTCCTGTTCACCGTGCTGCTGCTGATGGTGGTGGTGCCCTACCTGGGCGGACCGCTGGGCATGGCGCTGCTACCGATGCTGAGCCTGGGCTTCATGATCGCCAGCCGCAGTGCGCTGGCCGGCGGTCCGGTGCACATCGGCCAGCTGGCCGAGGGCCTGCGCCACCCGGTGCCCAGCCAGCGCAAGGCGCAGTGGGTGCTGTGCGCAGCCTACGCACTGGGCACCATGCTGGTCATCACGCTGGCGGACGCAGTGGACGGCGGCACGTTCGAGGCGCTGCAGCGCGAGATGGCCGCCGCCGGCAACGACGGCAAGCCGTCTCCGGCACTGGACGCGGTGCTGGCCGACCCGCGGCTGGTGCAGGGCATGCTGGTGCGGGTGGGACTGGCGGCGCTGCTGTCGGTGCCGTTCTGGCACGCCCCCGCGCTGGTGCACTGGGGCGGCCAGGGGGCGCTGCAGGCGCTGTTCAGCAGCACGCTGGCGCTGTGGCGCACGCGCGGTGCGTTCCTGCTGTACCTGATGGGCTGGGCCGGGGTGATGGTGGCCGTGGGCGCGGCGTTCTCGCTGGTGGCAGCCGTCACCGGGGCCAGCCAGCTGCTGGGCCTGATGACGCTGCCGATCGGCCTGGCGTTCTCGGCGGCGTTCTATGCGTCGCTGTGGTTCAGCTTCGACGACACCTTCCGCGCCAGCGACAACCCGCCGGCATGAGCCTGCCGCACGGCCGCCGGGGGGCGGCTTCTACAATCGCCGGTCCGCTTCTGACCTGCCTGCTGCCGCGGTGCCACCGCCGGCCGTGCGCCCTGCTGCCCCCATGACCGACCTCGCCAAATCCTTCGAACCCGCCGCCATCGAAGCCCGCTGGGCGCCGCTGTGGGAGCAGAGCGGCGTCTACGCGCCGTCGCTGGACCCGGCGAAGCCCTCGTTCTCCATCCAGCTGCCGCCGCCCAACGTCACCGGCACGCTGCACATGGGCCACGCGTTCAACCAGACCATCATGGACGCGCTGACCCGCTACCACCGCATGCGGGGCTTCAACACGCTGTGGGTGCCGGGCACCGACCACGCCGGCATCGCCACCCAGATCGTGGTGGAGCGCCAGTTGCAGGAACAGGGCATCAGCCGACACGACCTGGGCCGTGAGGCCTTCACCGCGAAGGTGTGGGACTGGAAGGCGCAGAGCGGCGCCACCATCACCCGCCAGATGCGCCGCATGGGCGACAGCGTGAGCTGGGCGCACGAGTACTTCACGATGGACCCGGCGCTGTCGAAGACGGTGACCGAGACCTTCGTGCGGCTGTATGAAGAAGGCCTGATCTACCGCGGCAAGCGCCTCGTCAGCTGGGATCCGGTGCTCAAGAGCGCGGTGTCCGACCTGGAGGTCGAAAGCGAAGAGGAAGACGGCTTCCTCTGGCACATCCGCTACCCCTTGGCCGATGGCTCTGGCAGCCTGGTGGTGGCCACCACCCGCCCCGAGACCATGCTGGGCGACACCGCGGTGATGGTGCACCCCGAGGACGAGCGCTACAGCACGCTGATCGGCCAGCAGGTGCGGCTGCCCATCACCGGGCGCCTGGTGCCGGTGATCGCCGACGCCTATGTCGACAAGGCCTTCGGCACCGGCGTGGTGAAGGTGACCCCGGCGCACGACACCAACGACTACCAGGTCGGCCTGCGCCACGGCCTGGAGATGCTGACCATCTTCACGCTCGATGCCAAGGTGTGGGACGGTGCGCCCGAGCCCTACCGCGGGCTGGACCGCTTCGTCGCCCGCAAGCAGATCGTCGCCCAGCTCGATGCCGAAGGCCTGCTGGTCGAGACCAAGAAGCACAAGCTGCAGGTGCCGCGCTGCGCCCGCACCGGCCAGGTGATCGAGCCGATGCTGACCGACCAGTGGTTCGTCGCCATGACCAAGCCCGGCGCCGGTGGTGCCAGCATCGCCCAGCAGGCCATCGACGTGGTGGCCTCGGGCGAGGTGCAGTTCGTGCCCGAGCAATGGGTGAACACCTACAACCAGTGGATGAAGAACATCCAGGACTGGTGCATCAGCCGCCAGCTGTGGTGGGGCCACCAGATCCCGGCCTGGTACGGCAGCAGCGGCGAGCTGTTCGTCGCACGTGACGAAGCCGGCGCCCGCGCCCAGGCCGATGCCGCCGGCTACAGCGGCCCGCTGACCCGCGACCCCGACGTGCTGGACACCTGGTACAGCAGCGCCCTGGTGCCCTTCTCCACCCTGGGCTGGCCGGCCCAGACCATCGAGCAGGACCTGTTCCTGCCCAGCAGCGTGCTGGTGACCGGCCACGACATCATCTTCTTCTGGGTCGCCCGGATGATCATGATGACCAAGCACTTCACCGGCAAGGTGCCGTTCAAGCACGTGTACATCCACGGCCTGGTGCTCGACGCACAGGGCAAGAAGATGAGCAAGAGCGAAGGCAACGTGCTCGACCCGGTCGACCTGATCGACGGCATCGCGCTGGCCCCGCTGCTGGACAAGCGCACCACCGGCCTGCGCAAGCCCGAGACCGCACCCAAGGTGCGCAAGGCGACCGAGAAGGAATTTCCCGACGGCATTCCGGCCTATGGCGCCGACGCGCTGCGCTTCACCTTCGCGGCCATGGCCACGCTCGGTCGCACCGTCAACTTCGACACCAAGCGCTGTGAGGGCTACCGCAACTTCTGCAACAAGCTGTGGAACGCCACCCGCTTCGTGCTGATGAACT
The DNA here is from genome assembly GCA_017999135.1 of Burkholderiaceae bacterium. Classification (GTDB taxonomy): domain Bacteria; phylum Pseudomonadota; class Gammaproteobacteria; order Burkholderiales; family Burkholderiaceae_C; genus Pseudaquabacterium. The sequence goes on along the minus strand of JAGOBT010000016.1, from coordinate 7,561 downwards.
GCGAAGGCCAGGATTGCGGACTGAAGGAGCACACCAAGGCCGAATGCCAGCCCGGCGGCCCGGCGCACGGCTACATGCGCTTCAGCCCGGCCGACAAGTGGATCACCAACGAGTTGCAGCGTGTTGAAGCCGCGGTGGCCGAGGGCTTCGCCAGCTACCGGCTGGACAACGTGGCCAACGCCATCTACCAGTACGTCTGGGACGCCTACTGCGACTGGTACCTGGAAATCGCCAAGGTGCAGATCCAGACCGGCGACGCCGCCCAGCAGCGCGCCACCCGCCGCACGCTGATCCGCACGCTGGAAACCATCCTGCGCCTGCTGCACCCGGTGGCGCCGTTTGTCACCGCCGAGCTGTGGGACACGGTGGCGGTGGTGGCTGGCCGCAAGGCCGCCGGCAGTGCCGACACCCTGGCCAGCGCGACCTATCCCCAGGCCCAGCTGGACAAGATCGACCCGGCGTCGGACGCCTGGATGGACCGGCTGAAGACGGTGGTGGCCGCCAGCCGCAGCCTGCGCAGCGAGATGGGCCTGTCACCCGCCGAGCGGGTGCCGATGCTGGCGACAGGCGATGCCGCCTTCATCGACGCCGCCGCCCCGCTGATCCAGGCGCTGGCCAAGCTGTCGGGCATCCGCCGCATCGACGACGAAGCGACCTTCGCCACCGAGAGCGCCAGCGCGCCGGTGGCCGTGCAGGCCGGCCTGCGACTGGCCCTGCAGGTCACCATCGACGTGGCGGCCGAGCGTGCCCGCCTGGGCAAGGAAGTGGCCCGGCTCGACGGCGAGATCACCAAGGCGCAGGCCAAGCTGTCGAACGAGAGCTTCGTGGCCCGCGCCCCTGCGGCGGTGGTGGCACAGGAGCGCGCCCGCATCGACGAATTCAGCCAGACGCTGCTGCGCTTGCGCGAGCAGCTGGCGCGCCTGCCGGCGGCCTGACGCGGCTGCCGGCGCCTGCGGCCGGCAGCCAGCAACCAGCAGTCCGCAGTCAGCCCACCGGCACCAGGTCGCTGCCCGGCTGCAGCAGGTCGTCGATGCGGCGCGCCACGTCCCAGGCGGCGCGCACGCGTGATTCCAGCGTGGTGCTGGCCACCCGTGGCGTCACCTGCAGGGTGTCGATCTGGTGCAGCAGCCGGCCGGGGGCCAGCAGGCCGGGCTCCAGGCTGTCGAACCAGGCAGCAGCCATGCGGCCCGAGCCCAGCACGTCGGCCAGTGCGTTCTCGTCGAACAGGCTGGTCGACGCCAGACTCACCAGCACCTGGTTGGGCTTGCAGAAGCTCAGGTAGCGCTCACCCAGCAGGCCCTGGTAGCGGGTGAAGTAGGTCAGCATCACGCAGACCGCGTCGCTCTGCTCCATCAGCTCACGCAGGCTCACTGGCTCGACGAGCCAGCGCGCCCACAGTGCGTCGCTGGCGTGCAGCGCCGGGTCGTAGCCCACCACCCGGGTGCCGAAGGCCTGCAGCAGCTGCGCCGTGGGCTGCGCCGCCGGGCCCATGCCGATCAGCCCCACCGTGGCGCTGCCCAGCTCGCGACCGACCAGCAAGCCCTCGGGGTTGACCACGGGCACGCGCCGCAGCATCTGCAGCAGTGCGCCGATCATGAATTCGGCCTCGGCCTGGGCGGTGGCGTCGCTCGGACGCACCACTTCCACACCAGCGCGGGCGCAGGCCTCGAAGTCGATGTTCTCGGCGCCGGCCGACAACCGGCCCACCGCGCGCAGCAGCGGCGCCCGCGCCAGCGCATCGGCATCCAGCGCCACGGTGGGCGGGATGATCAGCGCCTGCACGTTGTGCAATGCCTGACGCAGGCCGCGCGGGTCGCGGGCCAGATCGGGCGCGTAGCGCACGGCATGGCGCGCCACCAGCCACTGCATCACTTCGGGATCCAGCGGTTCGACGATCAGGATGACCATGCCATCCTCACGGCCCGCGTCCGGGTCTGCGTGCCAGAATCAACTTGCTCCCTCACTACGACGAGTCATTCTCATGTTTGTCAAAAAGGCGATTTTCCCCGTGGCCGGCCTGGGCACCCGCTTCCTGCCCGCCACCAAGGCACAGCCGAAGGAGATGCTGCCGGTGGTGGACAAGCCGCTCATCCAGTATGCGGTGGAAGAAGCCTACGCCGCGGGTGTGCGCGAGATGATCTTTGTGACCGGCCGCCACAAACGCCCGATCGAGGACCACTTTGACATGACATTCGAGTTGGAGGTAGCCCTGGAACAGGCGGGCAAGGACGAACTGCTGCGTGTGGTACGCAGCGTGAAACCGCATGACATGGAATGCATCTACGTGCGCCAGGCGCAGGCCCTGGGCCTGGGCCACGCTGTGCTGTGCGGCCAGCGCCTGGTGGGCAACGAGCCCTTCGCCGTGCTGCTGGCCGACGACCTGATGGTGGGCGACACCCCGGTGCTGCAGCAGATGGTCGAGCAGTTCAACGAGTGGCGCGCGTCCATCCTGGCCGTACAGGAAGTGCCCATCGAGCACACCCGCCGCTACGGCATCGTGGACGGCGTGGCGGTGAACGACCGGCTGGTCGATGTGAATCGCATCGTCGAGAAGCCCGCGCCAGAGGTCGCCCCGTCGCGCCTGGGCGTGGCCGGCCGCTACATCCTGACGCCCGGCGTCTTCCATGAGATTGCCACCCAACCCAGGGGGGTGGGCGGCGAGATCCAGTTGACCGACGGCATCGCCTCGCTGCTGCGCCGCGAGAAGGTGTTTGCCTACCGCTACGAAGGCCAGCGCTACGACTGCGGCAGCAAGGAAGGCTTCCTGCAGGCCAATGTGGAACTGGCGCTGAAGCATCCCGAGGTCGGCGCCAGCTTCCGCGCCTACCTGCAAGGCCTGGAGATCTGACCCCGGGGCGCCGGCTCAGCGCCGGCGCAGCAGGTGCACGAACTCGTTGCCGACATTGGTCTGCTCGACGAGTTCGTTGCCGGTCTGGCGGGCGAATGCCTGGAAATCGCGCACCGAACCGGGGTCGGTGGACACCACCTTGAGCACCTCCCCGGTCTGCAGCGTGGCCAGCGCCTTCTTGGCCTTCAGGATGGGCAGCGGGCAGTTCAGGCCGCGGGTGTCGATCTCTTGGGTCGGGTCCATGGCGATGGGTGGGTTGGCAGACAGTTGCTCAGCCGCGGCGCGGCAGATCCATGAAGCGCGGCTCGATGCCGCGGCGGCGCAGCCAGGCCGCCAGCGCGTAACCGGTGCCGGCCGGCCAGCAGACCAAGTCTTCCGGCGCGTACAGCTTGTACTCGGCCAGCTCGGGCGACAGCCGCACCTCGCCGCGCGCCAGGGCATGGTAGGCGATGATCACCTGGTTCATGCGCTGGAAGTCGTAGACGCCGATCAGGTCGAGCGACAGCACCTCCAGGTTGGTTTCCTCGGCCACCTCGCGGGTGATGCCTTCCTCGGGCGTCTCGTCGGCCTCCATGAAGCCGGTGATCAGCGCGAACATGCGGCCCGACCAGGCGGCATTGCGCGCCAGCAACACGCGCCCGCCCTGGTCGGCACATTCGATGATGGCCGCCAGCACTGGCGTGGGGTTGTTCCAGTGCGTCCAGCCGCAGGCCGGGCAGCGCAAGCGGGTCTTGAGGCCGCCGTCTTCCAGCGATTCAACGGGCGCCAGTTCGGCGCTGCACGACGGGCAGAAGCGGAATGCGTGGGCCATGGGGCTCCTTTCAGGCCGGGAACACGCCGGTCGACAGGTAGCGCTCGCCCCGGTCGCAGACGATGAAGACGATGGTCGCGTCCTGCAGCTGCTGCGCCAGCTGCAGCGCCACCCAGGCAGCGCCCGCGGCCGAGATGCCGGCGAACAGGCCTTCCTGCCGGGCCAGGCGGCGGGCCATGTCTTCAGCATCAGCCTGGCTCACCAGCACCAGGTCGTCCACCTGGGCCGGGTCGTAGATCTTGGGCAGGTAGGCCTCGGGCCACTTGCGGATGCCGGGGATGCGTGAGCCCTCCGACGGCTGCGCGCCGACGATGCGCACCGCCGGGTTCTGCTGCTTGAGGTACCGCCCCACGCCGCTGATGGTGCCGGTGGTGCCCATGGCGCTGACGAAGTGGGTGATGCGCCCGCCGGTCTGCTGCCAGATCTCGGGGCCGGTGGTCTCGAAGTGGATGCGCGGGTTGTCGGCGTTGGCGAACTGGTCGAGCACCCGGCCCTTGCCGTCACGCTGCATCTGCTCGGCCAGGTCGCGTGCGTATTCCATGCCGCCCGAGCGGGGCGTGAGGATCAGCTCGGCGCCATAGGCCTTCATGGTCTGGGCCCGCTCGATGGACAGGTCCTCCGGCATGATCAGCACCATGTGGTAGCCGCGGATGGCGGCGGCCATCGCCAGCGCGATGCCGGTGTTGCCCGAGGTGGCCTCGATCAGGGTGTCGCCGGGGCGGATGTCGCCGCGCTCCTCGGCGCGGCGGATCATGCCCATCGCCGGCCGGTCCTTGACCGACCCGGCCGGGTTGTTGCCCTCCAGCTTGCCCAGCACCACGTTGCCGCGGCCTTCACTGGCTTGCCCGGGCAGGCGCTGCAGGCGCACGACCGGCGTCTGGCCGATCACGTCCTCGATGGTGGGATAGCGGATGCTGGTCAAAGGTCACCTCCAGGGCGGATTGTGGCAGTCGCCGAAAGGGCCCGCAGCACCCACGTGACATAATCCGCGACCGCGCCGGGCACACCGGCAGCGGCCTGCCCGCGTGACGAAATCGGTAGACGTAGCGGATTCAAAATCCGCCGCCGCAAGGCGTGCCAGTTCGAGTCTGGCCGCGGGCACCACACCCCTCCCCCAAGCTGCCGCCAACGGTTGTCCATGCCGCCACTGCCTCCGGTCACCCAGGCGCTGATGCTGATCTGCTCAGCGGTGTACTTCGTGCAGGCCTTTCTGCCGATGCTGCCGCTGGACCGGTTCTTCGCGCTGTGGCCGCTGGACAGCGGCCGCTTCTGGCCCTGGCAGGTGTTGAGCTACGGCTTCCTGCATGGCGACTTCATGCACCTGTTCTTCAACATGCTGGGCATGTGGATGTTCGGCAGCGAGCTCGAACGCCTGTGGGGCCCGCGCCGCTACCTGCAACTGCTGGCCGCCAGCGTGATCGCCGCAGCACTGGTGCAACTGCTGTTCACCATGCTCACCGGCTCGGGCGCACCCACGGTGGGCGCTTCGGGTGGCCTGTACGGGCTGCTGCTGTCGTTCGGCATGCTGTTCCCCAACCGGGTGATCGTGCCGCTGATCCCGCCCATCCCGATGAAGGCGCGCACCTTCGTGCTGGTGTTCGGCGCCATCGAGCTGCTGTCGGGCCTGTGGGGCCCCAGCGGCGTGGCGCACTTCGCCCACCTGGGCGGCATGCTGGGCGCCTGGCTGATGCTGAGCTGGTGGCGCGGGCGCCTGCCCTTCGGCGGGCCGACAAGGCGCCGCTGAAGAGCGGCTGACGCCCGATCCCCGTGCCGCGGCAGGGGACAACGGAACGGTTCATGCTTGGCGTTGGGCGCATCTTGCCTGGGGGGCCACCATGAAGTTCCGCTTGTCCGAGCTTGCCACCGTCACCTGGACCACTCTGTTGGCTCTGGCCGCCACCTGGCTGTTGTCGTGGCCCGCCACCGCCGCTGCAGACGACACGCTGACACAACAAGCCCGCGCCCTGCAACGCGCCCAGCAGGCAGTGGTCGGTGTGCAAGTGGTTGCGGTCGATGAGGCGCGCTCGGCGCGCACGCTGGGCCGCAACCGTCAGGGGTCGGGCGTGCTGATCAGCGCCGACGGGCTGGTGCTGACCATCGGCTACCTGGTGCTCGAGGCCGAGCAGGTGGAACTGCTGCGCGACGACGGCCGCCCGGTGCCGGCGCGGGTGGTGGGCTACGACGTGGCCACCGGTTTCGGCCTGGTGCAGGCGCTGGCGCCGCTGGGGCTGGAACCGGTGCCCCTGGGCCGTGCCGACCAGCTGGCACCAGAAGCCCCGTTGATGGTGGCGAGCGGGGGCGACGACGGCGCCGTCAGCGTGGCCGAACTGGTCGCCCGGCGGCCGTTCTCCGGCTATTGGGAGTACCACATCGACGGCGCACTGTTCACCGCACCGCCCCGGCGTGACCACAGCGGCGCGGGCTTGTTCAATGCGGCCGGTGAACTGGTGGGCATCGGCTCGCTGGTGGTGGCCGACGCGGCGGGCGCATCCGGTGGCAGCCAGCCCGGGCCGCGCCGCAGCGGCAACATGTTCGTGCCGGTCGACCTGCTGGCGCCGATCCTGGCCGACCTGCGGCAGCAGGGCTTTGGCGCCCCCAGCCGGCGGGCCTGGCTGGGCCTGAACTGCGCCGAGGTCGAGGGCCGCATCCGCGTGGTGCGTGTCAATGACGACAGCCCGGCGGACGTGGCCGGCCTGGAGGTCGGCGACCGCATCCTGCGCATCGACGGCACCGAGGTGCAGACGCTGGCGGCCCTGTGGCAGGCGCTGTGGGCTGGCGGCGCCCCCGAGCGCGAGATCAGCCTGCTGATCGAGCGCGCCGACCAGCAGCAGACGCTGAAGGTCTACAGCGTCGACCGGATGAAGACGCTGAAGCGCTCGCAGGGCATCTGACGGCGGATCACGCCAGCAGGCCGGTGGCCACCGTCGGGTGGCGCAGGCGCAGCTTCAGCTCCTGCTTGAGGCGGTGGTTCAGCAGCCGGCGCGATTCACCCATGAAGCTCAGCTGCATCGGCGACAGCACGGCGGCAGCCTCGGCCCGCGACAGGCGCGGCGGCCGGGCCAGGCCGCACAGGTCGGCCGCCAGATCGAAGTAGTCGCCCATGCGCAGGTCGGTGTCGTCGCAGACGTTCACCACCCGCTGCCGGCCGCCGCGCAGCAGCGCGGCCACGCAGGCCCGCGCCAGGTCGTCGGCATGGATGTGGTTGGTGTAGACATCGTCCTCGGCACGCAGCACCGGCGTGCCGCGGGCCAGCCGCTCGCGCGGGTGGCCACCGGGCCGGTCGCCGGCATAGATGCCCGGAATGCGCAGCAACGTGACTGCAGCGCCGGTGGCCAGGCCAAAGGCGCGCAGCCGTGTCTCGGCGTCGACCCGGCGCAGCCCGCGGTCGGTGGCGGGCGCCACAGGCCGGGTCTCGTCGAACTGGGCGCCCTGCGCGTCGCCGTACACGCCGGTGGTGCTGGCGTACACCAGCCGCTGCACCCGCCCGCCCCGGCACAGGGCCTGCAGCAGATGCCTGGTGCGGGTGTCGCGCCGGCCGTGCGATGGTGGCGGCGCCAGATGCAGCACCCGGTCGGCCAGCGCGCCGATGCGCCCGAGGCTGGCCGGGTCATCCAGGTTGCCCGGCAGCGGCACGGCACCGGCGGCCCGCAGTTCGGCGCACCGGGCGGGGGACGATGTCAGTGCCAGCAGGCGCCAGCGCCCGCGCAGCAGCCGCAGCACGCGCAGGCCGACGTCGCCGCAGCCCACCACCAGCAGCGTGGGGCGTCGGGTCATCGGTGGGCGGGGCATGTCATCGGGGCGCAGCGGGCACAATCGGCGCCCAGTTTACGGGCCGACGGCGCTGCTTGCTGGCCCGGCCCGTTCGCCCAACCACACCTTCTCGTCTTCGCCCGGCATGACAT
>JAGOBT010000374.1 GCA_017999135.1 Burkholderiaceae bacterium | reverse complement strand
GGCCGAGGCCAACATCGTCGTGCCCGATGTCATCGTCATCAAGGCCGGCCGCGGCTGGAAGGCCACGCTGAACCCCGACGTGATGCCCAAGCTGCGCATCAACGACCTGTATGCCCAGGCCATCCGCGGCCAGCGCAACGGCTCGGCCAGCGGGTTGAGCGCCCGGCTGCAGGAGGCGCGCTGGTTCATGAAGAACATCCTGCAGCGCTTCGACACCATCCTGCGCGTCAGCCAGGCCATCGTCGAGCGGCAGAAGGGCTTCTTCACCCACGGCGAGATCGCGATGAAGCCCCTGGTGCTGCGCGAGATCGCCGATGAACTGGGCCTGCACGAGAGCACCATCTCGCGCGTGACCACGGCCAAGTACATGAACACGCCGTTCGGCACCTTCGAGCTGAAGTACTTCTTCGGCTCGTCGTTGAACACCGATGCCGGCGGCAATGCCAGCAGCACCGCGGTGCGGGCGCTGATCAAGCAGCTGGTGGGCAGCGAAGACCCGGCCAAGCCGCTGTCGGACAGCCAGCTGTCGGACATGCTGGGCGAGCAGGGCATCACCGTGGCGCGGCGCACCGTGGCCAAGTACCGCGAGGCGCTGAAGATCGCCCCGGCCAACCTGCGCAAGACGCTGTGACCGGAGGAAGCGCCGGGCCGCCCCAAGCTTCCTCGCCCCCCTCGGGGGGCGGGACGGGCGCAGCACGGCCCTGGGGGCCCCATGTCGCGCTGTTCCTGCCCTGCGCGGCGGGCACCGAGGAACTGCTGGCCGACGAGGTGCTGCGCATCCTGGGCCCGCAGGCCAGCGGCGAGATGCTGCGCGGCGGTGTCACCGTCGATGGCGATGCCACCACCGCGATGCGGCTGAACCTGGAAAGCCGGCTGGCGCAGCGGGTGCTGTGGCCGCTGGCCCATGGGCCCTACGAGACCGAGCACGACCTGTACGCCCTGGCGCGCACCGTGCCGTGGACCGACTGGATCACGCCGGCGCAGACCTTCCGCATCGACACCACCGCGCAACGGTCCCCGTTGCAAAGCCTGAACTTCGCCACGCTGCGGGTGAAGGACGCGGTGTGCGACGTGGTGCGCGATGCCGTGGGCGAGCGCCCCAGCATCGACACCCGCCACCCGGACCTGCCGCTGTCGCTGCACCTGTCGCCCAACCATGCCACCCTGTATGCCGACACCTCGGGCGAGGCACTGTTCAAGCGCGGCTGGCGGGATGCGCAAGGCCTGAAGGGCGAAGCCCCGCTGAAGGAGACGCTGGCCGCCGCGATGCTGGCTGCCGCGGGCTGGCAGGGCCGGGCGGAAGACGGCCCGCTGCTCGACCCCTGCTGCGGCGCCGGCACCATCGCCATCGAGGCGGCGCAGATCGCCTGCGGCATCGCGCCCGGGCTGCAGCGCCGCTTCGCCTTCGAGCGCATGCTGCCCTTCCGGCCCTTGCAGCATGCCTGGGTGCAGATGAAGGACGCCGCCCGCGCCCGCCAGCATGCGCCGGCGGTGGACGTGTTCGCCGGCGATGTGTCGTTCCGCATGACCGACTTTGCCGAGCACAACGCCCGCCGGGCCGGTGTCGAGCATGCCATCCAGTTCAAGACCGCCGACGCCCTGCAGCGCATGCCGCCCGCCGACACCGGCGTGCTGATGCTGAACCCGCCGTATGGCGAACGCATCGCCCCGAAGGGCGCGCGTGGCGAGCAGCGTGGCCCGCGCCAGGCGCGCGAAGATTTCGCCCCCGCGGCAGAGGGCGGCGACACCGGCGCCTTCTTCAGCCAGCTGGCGGCGCACTGGAAGCGCCACTACCCCGGCTGGACAGCCTGGCTGCTGAGCCCCGACATGAAGCTGCCGCAGGCCCTGCGCCTGAAGGAAGCGCGGCGCGTGCCGCTGTGGAACGGCCCGATCGAATGCCGGCTGTTCCGCTTCGACCTGGTGGCCGGCTCGGCGCGGGCCCAGCCCGCCAGCGGCGACGCCCCCTGAAGGCCCGAGCGCGGTGATCCGCCTGCTGCTTGGGCTGGTCGGCAGTGCGGCCCTGCTGGTGGCACTGGCCGCCGCCGCGCTGTGGTGGGGCCAGGAGCGGCTGATCTTCCAGCCGGTGCCGCTGCCGGCCGACCACCGCTTCAACCTGCCCACCGATGTGCACGAGGTCGGCATCGACGTGCCCGGCGCCCGCCTGCACGCCCTGCACCTGCACCTGCGCCTGCCGCAGCCCGACGGCCTGGTGTTCTACCTGCACGGCAATGCCGGCAACCTGGCCAGCTGGTTCGTCAACCTGGACTTCTGGCGCGGGCTGAACGTCGACCTGTTCATGGTCGACTACCGCGGCTTCGGCAAGAGCAGCGGCCGCATCACCAGCCAGGCGCAGCTGCTGGCCGACGTGCAGGCCGCCTGGCAGGCGGTGGCGCCGGGCTACGCCGGCCGGCCGGTGGTGCTGGCCGGGCGGTCGCTGGGCACGGGGCTGGCGGCGCAACTTGCCGCCGCGCTGCCGGCAGACCAGCGCCCGGCGCAACTGCTGCTGGTGTCGCCCTACCGCAGCCTGCAGGCGCTGGCCGACGCGCACTACCCGCTGGTGCCCGGCGCGCTGCTGCGCTACCCGCTGCGCACCGACCAGGCGCTGCAGGCGCTGGCTGCGGCGCCTGGCCCGCGGCCGGCGGTGGTGCTGCTGCACGGTGCGCAGGATGCGCTGATCCCGGCCGACCACAGCACCGCGCTGGCCGCGTTGGTGCCGGGTGCGCAGGTCGGCATCATTGCCGGGGCCGGCCATGCTGACCTGCAGGACTTTCCGGTCTACCTGGACGCCGTGCGCCAGGCGGTCCGCAGCGCCGTGACGCCGCGCTGACGCGGCCTCAGCGCCGCAGCAGGCCGCCCAGCACGTTGCCCAGCAGGCCGCCCAGGTCGGCGCCACCGCCGGCGGGCAGCTGGCCGCCGGGTGTCAGCTGGTCGACCACCTGGGGCAGGAACTGCGCCAGCTGGCTGCTCAGGTCACCGGCCGGCAGGCCCACCTGCTGCGCCAGGGCGTCGATGCGGTCGGCGCCCAGCGCCGATTGCAGCTGGTCGGCCGACACCGGCAGGTTCGGCCCGGTGGACACCCAGCTCTGCGCCGCGTCGCCCAGGCCACCCTGCTGCAGCTGCTGCAGCAGCGCGCCCAGGCCGCCTGCGGCGCCGCCGGCACCGCCCTGGCCCTGCAGCAGGCTGCCGATCACCTGCATCAGCACATCGCCGCCAGCGCCGCCCTGGCCACCACCCTGCAGTGCGCCCATCGCGCTGCCCAACACCGAATCCAGCAAACCCATGTCCGTCCTCCCGACTGTCACAACGACGGGCAGATTGTGCGCCGGGGTCTGCCACAACAACTCAGGCCAACGCCGGCCGGCGGCGCAGCTGCGCCAGCCACAGCAGGGCCACCGCCAGCATGACCAGCGGCACGATGCTGCCCAGGTTCATCGCCGTCCAGCCGCCGGTGGTGACCAGCGCGCCCGAGCTGAACGAGGTGACCGTCATCGTGGTGTAGACGCAGAAGTCCAGCGCGCCCTGGGCGCGGGTCTTCTCTTCGGGCGCGTAGGTCTCGGTGACCAGGGTGCTGCCGCCGATGAACAGGAAGTTCCAGCCCAGGCCCAGCGCCATCAGCGCGCCCAGGAAGTGCATCACGTCGTTGCCGTGCAGGGCGAAGGCCACGCAGGCGATGTTCAGCGCCAGGCCCAGGGTCATGATCGGCAGCACGCCGAAGCGCTTGATCAGCTTGCCGGTGAAGAAGCTGGGCACGAACATCGCCAGCACATGCCATTCCAGCACCAGCGCGGCGGCGCTGAACGGGTGGTTGCACTGCGCCATCGCGATCGGCGTGGCCGCCATCAGCAGGTTCATCACGCCATAGCCGATGGCGCAGGCCGCGGCAGCGATGATGAACACCGGCTGGCGCACGATCTCGGCCGTGGGCCGGCCCTGCTGGTGGGTGGTGCCCTGGCCCGGCAGCGTGGGGAACGGAATGCGCGACATCACCGCCAGGCTGAGCGCGGCCACGCCCATCAGCGCCAGGTAGGCGCCGGCAAACGGCTGGCTGAGCAGGTCGCGGCTCCAGCTGGCCAGGTTGGGGCCGACCACGCCGCCCAGGATGCCACCGGCCAGCACCCAGCTGATGGCGCGCTCCTTGAAGTCGGGCTTGACCAGCTCGACCGAGGCAAACCGGTACAGCGAGCCGTTGGCGCTGTAGTAGCCGGCCACCAGGGTGGCGGCGGTCAGCAGCCAGAAGTTGCGCGTCAATGCCGCCCAGGCGCACACGCCGGG
>JAGOBT010000373.1 GCA_017999135.1 Burkholderiaceae bacterium | reverse complement strand
GGTATTGACCGAAGACCACCTTCTCCCAGATGCAGCCGGTGACCATGATGGTGTAGAGCGCCAGGGTCTTGACCACCACCGACAGCGTGGCCGCCTCCAGGCCCTGGCCGGTGGCCAGGTAGCGCAGCACCAGCACCAGGCTGACGGCAAACACCAGGAACTGCACCGGCGCAAGCAGACCCTGCAGCAATGTCCACTTGCTGGCGTCACGGCGGGCGCGCTGCTCAGGGGTGTACAGCGGCGGGCGGGGGATGTGGTTCTGGGCGGGGCGCAGAACGGGGCTGGTCCGGAGACTGGGCATGCACCCGAATCTAGAGGGCAGCCCGCAAAGTGTCAATCCGGGTTGACGTCTTTTGCGACTGACATTAACCTTGTGCTCAACTCGGCATTGACCCCCACTTGACGGGCCCAGGGGAGGGACTGACATTCGTCCCGAGTTCCAGACGACAGACGCTTGACGACTGCCAAGGTGCCCGTTGAGCCTGCCGCTTCGGTGACGGCTGCACGTGGAACCCCGATAGAGGAGATCGCAGTGAGCCGCATCCAACGAGAAAATTCGGGCGCCAGCGCCGCACCCGCGACCGAGTGGCGCACCACCGAGCAACCGGATTGCTGGGCCGAGATGCAGTCCGTCAATGCCGGCCAGGGCCATGCCGCCTGGGCCAGCCTGGCCAGCCAGCGACCGGCCGTCGAAGACCGGCTGTCGCGCCTGGTGCACACGATCGAACGCGACATCATTCCGCGCCTGGTGCGGGCCCATGCGCAGGCGCCAGCCCCCAGCCCCCAGCGCCGACGCCAACCTGCCCACCCGCGCCGAGGTCGAGGCCTTCACCGCCCAGGTGATGGACCGCGACGACAACGCCATCCATGCCCACTTGGCCGCGCTGCGCGCGCGCGGAGTCAGTGTGGAGGCGCTGTACGTCGGCCTGCTGGCGCCCGCCGCACGGCATCTGGGAGAATTGTGGGACGATGACCGGTGCCACTTTGCGGATGTCACCGTGGGCATGGGCCGCCTGCAGCAGATCATGCGTGGGTTGAGCACCGCCTTCGGCACCGAGATCGACCCGCCGGCCGGAGGCCGGCGCGCGTTGCTGATGCCCGCCCCGGGCGACCAGCACACCTTCGGTTTGTCGATGGTGGCCGAATTCTTCGCCCGGGCGGGCTGGGAAGTGGTCGGCGTGATGGACCCGCAGGCCACCGGGTTCGAGGACAGGGTCAAGGACGAATGGTTCGATCTGGTGGGCATCTCGGCCGGCAGCACCACGCGGCTGGAGAGCATGCTCTCGTGCATTGCCAAGGTGCGTCTGTCGCACAACCGTGCGGTGGCCGTGATGGTGGGCGGCCCGCTGTTTGTCACCCACCCCGAGCTGGTGGAACAGTTGGGCGCCGATGGGGTGGCCACCGACGGCCAGCACGCTCCGGCCCTGGCAGAGCGGCTGCTGGGCCGCCGCGTCAAAGGGTTCTGACACACCACGACGACCGGCAACAGGAAGCCCCGGCATGAAAAACAAGAAGCCGGCTGCACCCCCCAAACCCGGGGAGTTCAAGCAGGCCAGCCACTCGCTATCGGACCTCGGTCCTGACGCCCTGGCATCACTGCTGTGCGCCGCAGTCGATGTGACGCTGGTGCTCGACGACAGTGGCACGATCCTCGATGTGGCCTACGGCGACGAACTGCTGGCTGCCGAACTGGGCGACGCCTGGGTCGGCCAGCGCTGGATCGACACCGTCACCGAGGACAGCCATCCGAAGGTGCGCGCGCTGCTGGCGCCGCCGGCGCCGGGTGCCATGCGCTGGCGCCAGATCAACCAGTCGGTGCCCGAAGGCGGCACGATGGCGCTCAGTTTCGCCAGCCATGCACTGCCCGCACGGGGCAGCCGGCCGGCACGCTGGTTCGCTTTCGGCCGCGACCAGCGTGTGACGATGGCCCTGCAGCAGCGCCTGGTGGAGGCGCAGTTGTCGGTCGAACGCGACTACGCCCGCTTCCGGCAGGCCGAGCTGCGCTACCGCCAGCTGTTCCAGATGACCGGCGAGGCGGTGCTGGTGGTCGATGCCGCCACCGGCCGCGTGCTGGAAGCCAACCCGGCCGCCGTCTCCATGATGGCCACGCCGGTCGACAAGCTGGTGGGGCAGGTGTTCCCCCTGGGACTGACGCCGCGCAGCGCCAAGCTGGTGGCCACCTTGCTGGCCGCGGCCCGGCGCACGGGCCGGGCCGACCCGGTCAATGCCGAACTGGCCGAGAGCCACAGCGCGGTGCAGGTGTCGGCCACGCTGCTGCACCAGGACCAGTCGCACCTGCTGCTGGTGCGGCTGTCACGCATCGACAGCCCGTCGACCCAGGCGCACGGGGCTGAATCGGCGATGCTGCTGCAGCTGGCCCAGGGCGCCCCGGACGGCCTGGTGGTGACCGACCTGGACGGCCTGGTGCTGGCCGCCAACGCCGAATTCATCAACCTCTGCCAGATGGCCGGCGAGGAGCAGATGCGCGGCCAGTCGCTCGAACGCTGGCTGGGCCGCACCGACGTCGACCTGGGCGTGCTGGTGTCCAACCTGCGCCAGCGTGGTGCGGTCAAGCTGTTCGCCACCACGCTGCGTGGTGAATTCGGCGTCAGCACCGAGGTCGAGATCTCGGCCGTCACCGTCACCCGGTCCGACCCGATGCTGCTGGGCTTCACCGTGCGCGATGTCGGCCGCCGGCTGCAGCCCGAGGCCGCCGCCAGCCAGGCGCTGCCGCGCTCGGTGAACCAGCTCACCGAACTGGTGGGCCGGGTGCCGATGAAGGACATCGTCGGCGAGACCACCGACCTGATCGAACGGCGCTGCATCGAGGCGGCGCTGGAGCTCACCCGCGACAACCGTGCCTCGGCGGCCGAGATCCTCGGCCTGTCGCGCCAGAGCCTGTACGTCAAGCTGCGACGCTACGGGCTGGGCGACCTGGGGCCGGGCGTCGACAAGTAGCCACCACGGCGCACCCGCTGGCGCCGCAGGGGATTCTGTAAATCCCGGTTGACACTTTTGCGTGTCAGGCTGAAGAATGGACGCATGTCCAGGCCTGCACTGTCCACCGTCGCCGAGCTGCTCAAGCCGATCACCTGGTTTCCGCCGATGTGGGCCTTCGGCTGCGGGGTGGTGGCGTCCGGGGCGCCGGTGTCCGAACGCTGGGGCCTGGTGCTGGTGGGCGTGCTACTGGCCGGCCCGCTGGTGTGCGCCACCAGCCAGGCGGTGAACGACTGGTTCGACCGCCATGTCGACGCCATCAACGAGCCCAACCGGCCCATTCCCTCGGGCCGCATGCCGGGCCGCTGGGGGCTGTACATCGCGGTGCTGTGGACGCTGCTGTCGCTGGCCGTGGGCCTGGTGCTCGGCCCGGTGGGCTTTGCCGCCGCCGCGCTGGGCCTGCTGCTGGCCTGGGCCTACAGCGCGCCGCCGCTGCGCCTGAAGCGCAATGGCTGGTGGGGTAACGCCGCCTGCGGGCTGTCGTATGAAGGCCTGGCCTGGGTCACCGGCGCCGCGGTGATGGCCGCGGGTGGCTGGCCCAGTGAACGCTCGATGCTGCTGGCCCTGCTCTACAGCGTGGGCGCGCACGGCATCATGACGCTCAACGACTTCAAGTCGATCGAGGGCGACAAGCAGATGGGCATCGGCTCGCTGCCGGTGCAGCTGGGGGTCGATGGCGCCGCCCGTGCGGCCTGCTTCCTGATGGCCGGGCCGCAGGCGGTGGTGGTGGTCATGCTGCTGGAATGGGGCGCCATCGGCCATGCGCTGGGCGTGGCCGGCCTGCTGGCGGTGCAGCTGGGGCTGATGTGGCGCTTTCTGGGTGCGCCGCGTGAGCGCGCCACCTGGTACAGCGCGCTGGGCATCAACTTCTTCGTGCTGGGCATGCTGGTCAGTGCCTTCGCGCTGCGCGCCACCACCGGGCAGGCTGGATGATGGCCCTGCCCGGCAGCCACTTCAGCTGGTGGCAGATCTTCCGTCTGGGCGTCGTGCAGGCCTGCCTGGGCGCGGTGGTGGTCACCACCACGTCCACGCTGAACCGGGTGATGGTGGTCGAACTGGCCTTGCCGGCCCTGCTGCCCGGCGCGCTGGTGGCGCTGCACTATCTGGTGCAGATGCTGCGGCCCCGCCTGGGCCACGGCAGCGACGTGACAGCCCGGCGCACGCCGTGGATCGTGGGCGGCATGGCGGTGCTGGCGGCGGGCGGCGTGCTGGCGGCGCTGGCCACGGTGTGGATGGGCAGCAGCCCGGCGGCCGGCATCGCGCTGGCGGTGGCCGCCT
>JAGOBT010000372.1 GCA_017999135.1 Burkholderiaceae bacterium | reverse complement strand
CGGTGGGCCTGGATGTTGGCGCGCAGCGCGACCACGTCGGCCGCGGTGGCGCGCTGCGCCGCCATGCGGGCCGTGCCCTCCTCCAGGAAGATGCGCGCCTGCCGCAGGTGCTCCAGCGTCTCGGGCTGCATCTGCAGCAGGTGGCGCGCACCACCGGCGATCTGCTGGATCAGACTGTGGGCGCTGGGCACCACGACCCGCGCCCGCTCGCCGTGCGAGATCTCGACGATGCCCGAACGCTCCAGCGCCTGCAGCGCCTCGCGCACCGCCGGGCGGCCGACGCCATAGACCTCCATCAGCTCGCGCTCGGGCGGCAGCTGCTCGCCGGGCGCGATCTCGCCGGTCTGGATGCGCTGCATCAGGCGGTCCTGCACCTCCTGGTAGAGCTTGCGTTTCTGGATGGGCTGGTCGGGGTTCATGCGCGCGGCGGCTGCAAAGGCATCAGCATGCCAGAGCGCCGCCGCCAACGCCGTCGCGCACGCGGCCGAAGAAGTCGTCGCCGCCCATCTGGCCGCCCTTGAGCACGATCTCCAGCCCGTCGCGCCCGGGCCGGTCCGACCAGGCCCGGCACAGCGGCGCGCCGGGCACCAGGCTGGCCTGCTGGGTCAGCGCCTGCACGTCCAGCGCGGCGGCCACTGCACCCGAGCTGTCGCCGCCGGCCACCGCCACCCGCCGCAGTGCAGGCACGCGGTCGAGCAGTGCGCACAGCACCGTGGCCAGGGCCTGGCCGGTGCGCACGGCGGCCTGCTGGCGGTCCAGCCCGGCGGCTGCGGCCACCGCATCGAAGCCCTGCACGGCCGGATCGTCCGGCCCGGCCGCGGTGTAGACCAGCGGGCTGCGGCCGGCTGCCAGCGCGGCCACGGCCGCATCCACCAGCCGGTCGGTTTCGGCCGCGCCGCCCTGCAGCAGGGCCGGGAGATCCAGCCGCAACGTGGCAAAGCCGTGGTCCGCTGCCCAGGCGATCTGCGCCGCGGTACCCGGCGAGCAGCTGCCGCTGACGGCCGCGATGGCCGGCACTGCGGCCACGGGCGGCAGGCTGGCCGGACCGGCGACCACGCCGGAGGCCTGCCAGTGCGCCGCCAGCGCGTCCTGCAGGCCCGAGGACGAGGCGGTGAACAGCCCGTCACCCCGCTGCGACCACACCAGCGCGCCGGCCGCGCGCAGGGTCTCGTCGTCGAGCACATCGAGCAGCACCACCGGGCGGTCGCCGGCGTCGGCACAGAGGGATT
The DNA here is from genome assembly GCA_017999135.1 of Burkholderiaceae bacterium. Lineage (GTDB taxonomy): Bacteria > Pseudomonadota > Gammaproteobacteria > Burkholderiales > Burkholderiaceae_C > Pseudaquabacterium. Next base: position 3,053 of record JAGOBT010000372.1, on the reverse strand, counting down.
CCAGCCTTGCCAGCCCGGCACCCGCCTTGAGCTGGGTGAAGTCGATCAGCGCGCGGCGCAGCGTGGTCTGTTCGCCCAGGTGGCGCTGCAGGTCGGACTCGTGCATCGGCGTGACCGGATGGCGTGCCATGGTCGGGTGGCGGTCGAGGCGGTGGCCCACGCCCTGGGCCACGGCAAACAGGTGGCCGAAGGCCGTGTAACGGCCCAGGCGCGGCGCGCCCACCACCATCGGCGACCAGCGGCCGGCCACCAGCGGCAGGCCCAGTTCGATGGCGCAGCCGATCGAGCCGATCTGCGGCGAGGAATCGAAGGTGGAGCAGATCTTGTAATGCAGGATGGGCGCGCCCAGCGCGGCCAGGGCCTGCAGCGCCGGCGCCAGGTGCGCGCGCATCCAGGCCGGCGAGCGACCACGGGCCTGGCCGGCCAGGCCCACCGCCCGCACACCGGGAAAGCGCTGCAACAGCGCCGGCGCGGGCGTCTGCAGGAACAGCACGGTGGGCACGCCGGCGCTGGTCAGGGCCTCCAGCGCGTCGGTGGAGCCGGTGAAGTCGTCGCCGTAGTACGCCAGCAGCAGCGGGCTGGCCGGCGGTTGCACCGGGCTCACCATGTGTGCAGCGCCTGGGCCAGGGCCGGGTGCTGGCAGGCATGGTCGGCCAGCGGCACGCCGGCCTCGGCCGCCACCCAGGCTTCCCGCATGGCCGACACACCGGCAGCGATGCCACCGGGGTGGCCCAGGATGCCGCCGCCAGCGGCATGGATCAGATCGGTGCAGCCCAGCGCCGCGTGGGTGGGCGCGGCCTGCAGGCCGGTCTGGCCCGAGCTGAACACCGGCATCGCCACCATCGGATGGGCGGCATCCAGCGGCCGCAGCACCGCGCGGGCCGCAGCGATGACGCTGTCGTCGGCCTCGCTGAACTTGTTAGCCAGGCCGTTGACATGCAGGTGGTCGGCGCCCGCCAGGCGCCACAGTGCCTGCCAGGGCGCGTAGTCCCAGCCCAGTGCCGGGTGGCGGCTCAGGTAGCCCCAGCCGCAGCGGTGGGCATGGATGGGCAGCTGGCTGTGGCGGCGCAGTGCCAGCAGACCGGCCAGGCCCACACTGTTGAGGCTGACCATCACGCAGGTGCCACCCAGGGCCAGCACCTGGTCGTGCCGGCGGCGCATCTCGTCCACCTCACCGGTGATGTTGAAGGCCACCATGGCCTGCTTGCCCTGGGCCTGTGCGGCGGCATGCACTGCCTGCATCACGGCGGTAGCGCGCTGGTCGAACGGGCAATGCGGGCCGTCGGCCTGCAGTTCGTCGTCCTTGATGAAATCGATGCCGCCGGCCAGCAGCTGGCGCACGGTGTCGGCCGTCTCCTGCGGCGACAGGCCGACGCTGGGCTTGATGATGGTGCCGATCAGCGGCCCGCTGGCCACGCCGGCCAGGCGGCGCGTGCCGGCGATGCCGAAGGCGGGGCCCGGGCAGGCCGCGGCAAACGCGGTGGGCACGGCCAGGTCGAGCAGGCGCAGGCCCGAGACCTGGCGCAGCTCGAACAGGTTGCCCGCCACGGTGGCCATCAGGTTGGGCAGCGACGGGCCGAAGTTGGCCAATGGCCACGACAGCTCCAGCAGGCAGCGCTGGTAACGCGGCGCCACCAGGTTGCAGGGCAGGCTGGGCTGGCTCACCACATCCAGCAGCTGCAAGCGCTCGACCACCGCGCCCGAGCGGGCCTTCAGCGCCGGGGTTTCGCCGGGCACGGCGGTGAAGGTGCCGCTGGACTGCTCGCCGGCGATCACCTCGGCGGCGCGCTGCGGGTCGTCGCCGGTCTCCAGCCAGTAGCGGGCATGGACGCGGCCGTCGGCCGCCGACAGAGGCGGCAAGGTGGGCAGGTGAAGGACGGTCATGGGAGGGTGTGGAGAGGAATGGGCAGACACCGCTCACTGCGGCCCGATGGCCGGCGCCGGGCCCGGTGCCGGCGCCACCACCGCCGGCGCATAGACGATGTCGCGCAACGTCAGGCTGATGCTGGGGATGTAGGTGATCAGCATCAGGCAGCCGATGATCACGCCCACGAAGGGCAGCAGGTGGCCGATGATCTTGTCCAGCGAGATCCTGGCCACGGTGCAGGCGGCGAACAGGTTGACGCCGAAGGGTGGCGTGATCATGCCCAGCGCCAGGTTCACCACCATGATCATGCCGAAGTGCACCGGGTCGATGCCGAAGTGCCGCGCCACCGGCACCAGGATCGGCGCCAGCACGATGATGGCCGCGCTGGTCTCGATGAACATGCCGATCAGGAACAGCGCCGCGTTCACCCCCAGCAGGAACCAGAACGGGCTTTGCAGCACCTCGCTGAGCCAGCCGCCGATGGCATCGGGCACGCCGGCGCGGGTGATCAGGAAGGCGAACAGCCCGGCATTGGCGATGATGAACATGATCACCGCGCTGCTGACCACGCTCTTCTTGAACACCGGCACCAGATCGGCCCAGGTCAGCTCGCGGTGGATGAACAGGCCGACGACCAGCGCATAGAACACCGCCACCACCGAGGCCTCGGTGGGCGTGAAGATGCCGCCGTAGATGCCGCCCAGGATGATCACCGGCATCAGCAGCGCGAAGCCGGCCTTCACCGTGGCCGTGCCCACGCCCAGGCGGCCCTCGCCGTCGGTCAGGCCCCAGCCCTTCCAGCGGCAGTACAGGTGCACGAACAGCATCAGCGCACAGCCGATCAGCAGGCCCGGCACCACGCCGGCGATGAACAACTCGCCGATCGACACCTCGGCGCTCACGCCGAACAGGATCATCGGGATCGACGGCGGGATGATCACCCCCAGCTCGGCCGAGGTGGCCTGCAGCGCGGCCGCGTACGGTGTGGGGTAGCCATGCTTGATCAGCGCCGGGATCAGGATGGCGCCGATGGCGAAGGTGGTGGCCACGCTGCTGCCCGAGACGGCGGCGAAGATCATGCAGGTCAGCACGCAGGTCATCGGCAGGCCGCCCTGCACGCCGCCGACCAGGCTCTTGGCGAAGTCGACCAGGCGCCGGCTGATGCCGCCGGTCTCCATCAGGTTGC
>JAGOBT010000371.1 GCA_017999135.1 Burkholderiaceae bacterium | reverse complement strand
CAACTGCCGCTCGATCTTCAGTGCCAGCAGGATCTCGTAGATCTTGCGGGTGAAGGTCTTCTCGGTGCGCAGGTAGAAGTTGCGCGCCACCTGCATGGTGATGGTCGACGCGCCCTGGCTCTTGGCCTTGTTGAACTGCGCCAGCGCGGCGCGCGCCACGCCGAGGTAGTCGACCCCGCTGTGGCGGTAGAAGCGGGCGTCCTCGATGGCCAGCACCGCCTCCTGCATCACCTTGGGGATCTGGGCAATGGGCGTGTAGATGCGCCGCTCCTCGCCAAACTCACCCAGCAGCACGCCGTCGGCCGACAGCACCCGAAGCGGCAGCTTGGGGCGGTAGTCGGTCAGGCCGCCGATGTCGGGCAGATTGGGGTAGGCCACGGCCAACGCCACGCCCACCAGCAGCAGCACCGACAGCACCAGCGCCAGCGACAGGCCCAGCAGCCCTGTCAGCGCACGGCCCAGCCAGCGCAGCGGACCGGCGGCCTGCGCACCGGCCGGGCGGGTGGGCGCGGTGGCCGCGCGCTCGGGGTCTGTCATCGTGGTGGGCAGTGTATAGAAACGCGTGGCGCCAACCGGGGGTGGCGGCTTGGCCCATGGGCGGTTGCTGGGTCGGGAAATGCCGTCTGAATCGTCGGCAGATCACAACGTCGCACACGGTCTGAAACGGTAAATTCCTTTGGGCTACAAAGGCTTTACTGCTAGCATTGAAGTAACTTATTAAGTTCGACCCGTGGTCTTCGCCGCCATCCGCCCATCCATTTTGCACGTTGGGAGACGCCTTCCGTGAGCCTTCTGGACCTGCTGCTGGGCCGCAAGCATGTGCCGATGATCGGGCTGGACATCAGCTCGTCCAGTGCCAAGCTGGTGGAACTGGGCATGTCGGCCACGGGCGAATACGTGCTGGAGCGTCTGGCGTCCGAGCCGTTTGAGAAGGGCTGGATCACCGACGGCCAGATCGAGAAGTTCGACGAGGTGGTAGCCGCCGTGCGCAAGCTCATCGACAAGAGCGGCACCAAGACCCGCCAGGTGGTGATGGCCATGCCGCAGTCGGCCGTGATCACCAAGCGCATCATGCTGCCCGCCGGCCTGCGTGATGAAGAGTTGGAACTCCAGGTCGAGAGCGAGGCCAACCAGTACATCCCGTTCTCGCTGGATGAGGTCAGCCTCGATTTCTGCGTCATCGGCCCCAGCCCCACGTCGGGTGGCGACATCGAGGTGCTGATCGCCGCATCCCGCAAGGAGCGGGTGCAGGACAGGCAAGGCCTGGCCGAGGCCGCGGGCCTGAAGCCGGTGGTGCTCGACATCGAGAGCCACGCCTCGCTGCTGGCCATGGGCCGCATCGTCGACACCCTGCCCAACGAGGGACGCGACGCGCTGGTGGCGCTGTTCGAGATCGGCGCCGACACCACCAGCCTGAAGGTGCTGCGCGACGGCGAGATGCTCTATGACCGCGACCAGGCCTTTGGCGGGTCGCAGCTGACCTCGCTGATCTCGCGCCAGTACGGCCTGTCGTTCGAAGAGGCCGAGCAGAAGAAGCTGGCCGGCGACCAACTGGAAGACTATGAATCCCAGGTGCTGACGCCCTTCGTCGACAGCCTGTCGCAAGAGATCGGCCGTGCGCTGCAGTACTTCTTCACCAGCACGCCGCACCACAAGGTGCACTACGTGATGCTGGCCGGCGGTACCGCCACGCTGCCGGGGCTGAAGGACCGGGTGACCGACCTGACCGGCTTCGCGTCGATGGTGGTGAACCCCTTCGACGGCATGAAGATCGGCAGCCACGTCAAGGAGACCAAGGTGCGCAAGGAGTCTCCGTCCTACCTCACCGCCTGCGGCCTGGCGATGCGGAGGTTCCTGCAGTGATTCTGATCAACCTGCTGCCCCACCGCGAGGCGCGGCGCAAGCAGCGCAAGCAGGCGTTCTTTGTCGGCCTGGGCGTGGCGGCGGGTTGCGGGCTGCTGGTGGCCGGCCTGTGGTACGGCGCGCTGCAGCAGATGACGCAGGCCCAGCAGGCGCGCAACAACTTCCTGCGTGACGAGATCACCAAGCTCGAAGGCCAGATCAAGGACATCGCCACGCTGCGCGCCGAGATCGACAGCCTGAAGGCCCGCCAGGGCGCGGTGGAAGACCTGCAGCTCAACCGCAATGTGCCAGTGCACCTGCTCGACGAACTGGTGCGCCTCACGCCCGAGGGCATCTACCTCAGTGCCATCAAGCAGACCGACAGCACGGTGCTGGTCAACGGCGTGGCCCAGACGAACGAACGCGTGTCGGAGTTCCTGCGCAACGCACAGAGCAATTCACCCTGGCTCGACCGCATGGAACTGGTCGAGATCAAGGCGGTGATGCAGCCGCCGCCGCCGGGCTCACGCGAGCAGCGGCGCCTGTTTGAATTTGCGCTGCGGGTGTCGATCAAGCAGCCGGGCACCGCCGCGTCGGCACCTGCGGGTGCCGGCTCGGCCGCCAAGCCCGCATGAGGTGCCTGCCATGGTGACCACTGTCCGCCCCACCGCGTCGATGGACCTGAACACGGCCTTCGACCGGGCCCAGCAGCAGTTCAAGGGGCTCAATCCGCAAGAGCCCGGCCAGTGGCCGCTGCTGCCCAAGGTGTTGTCCTGGCTCGCCACCGGCCTGCTGGCCCTGGGGCTGGGCTGGGTGGTGCTGGTGTCCAGCGCGGCAGACGAACTGGAAGCCGCGCGCAATGTCGAGCCCGGGCTGAAGGACGACTTCCGCGCCAAGCTGGGCCAAGCGGTGAACCTGTCGGAACTGCGCAAGCAGAAGCAGCAGGTGCAGGAATACGTGACCCAGCTTGAACGTCAGCTGCCCGGCAAGGCCGAGATGGACGCGCTGCTGTCCGACATCAACCAGGCCGGCATCGGCCGTGGCCTGCAGTTCGAGCTGTTCCGGCCCGGCCAGGTGGAGATCAAGGACTACTACGCCGTGCTGCCCATCGCCCTGCGCGTGACCGGCCGCTTCCATGATGTCGGCGCCTTCACGGCCGATGTGGCCAATCTGTCTCGCATCGTCACGCTGCACAACCTGGCCATCACCCCCAACAAGGACACTGCCGGCACGCTGTCGATGGACGCCGTGGCCCGCACCTACCGCTATCTCGACGTGGTCGAGTTGGCCGAGGTGCGCAAGGCCCGCGAGGCCGAGGCCAAGACCAAGGCACCGCGCAAATGAAGCCCGTCTGCCCGCCCGCCGTGACCGCCCGCCCTGCACGCCAGTGCGCAGCGCTGCTGCTGCTGCTGGGCCTGGCCGCCTGCGGCGGCGAAACCCAGGAACTGCAGGACTGGATGGACCAGCAACGCCGCGAAGTGCGCCCCAGCGTGGCACCGCTGGCGGCGCCCAAGAAATTCAACCCGGTGCCGTATGCCAACGCGCAGCAGGTCGATCCGTTCAGCAACCAGAAGCTCAGCGTGGCGCTCAAGCAGGAGGCGCGGCAGCCCAATTCCGTGCTGGCCGCCGAGATGAACCGCCGCAAGGAGCCGCTGGAATCCTTTCCGCTGGACGCCATGTCGATGGTGGGCAGCGTGTCCAGGGCGGGTGCTCCGGTGGCCCTGTTGCGCGTCGACAACCTGCTGTACCAGGTGAAGGCCGGTGATTACCTGGGCCAGAATTACGGCCGCATCCTTCGCATCACCGAGACTGAAGTGGCACTGCGCGAGATCGTGCAGGACGCTGCTGGCGAATGGATCGAGCGCACCGCCACGCTGCAGTTGCAAGAGCGCGGGCAGGAGGCGCCCAAATGACCGATACGCCCATCCATCGGCCCCACCACCGGCCGAACGGTCCGCAGGAGATCAACACCATGCCCCAGTGGCGACACCGGATTGCCGCCTTGCTGCTGGCATGCGCCGCCCCCTTCCTGGCTGCAACGGCCGCCATGGCGCAGGGGGCCGCCGACAACAGCATCCAGTCGATCACCAGCACCCAGCAGGCCGGTGCGGAGGTGGTGCGCATCGAGATGGCTGCGCCGCTGGCTGCCGTGCCCAACGGCTTTGCCGTGCAGACGCCACCGCGGGTGGCGCTCGACCTGCCCGCCGTGGGCAATGCGCTGGGCAAGTCGGTGGTCGACATCAACCAGGGCAACCTGCGCAGCGTCGCCATCGCCCAGGCCGGCGACCGCACGCGCCTGGTGCTGAACCTGCGCCAGTCCAGCAGCTACCGCGCCGAACTGCAGGGCAAGGTGCTGGTGGTGGTGCTGGAGAACAACGCCGCACCAGGCATGGCCGCCAGTACCGGGGAGCCGGTGCACTTTGCCGCCGCGCAGAACCGCGA